>DSAV01000221.1 GCA_011046295.1 Deltaproteobacteria bacterium
ACTTCCGCCTGCATCACCAGACATCGTCCTGAGGCGCTGATAAAACCTGTTTTGGAAAGTCCGATATTCCAGCCGGGATTTTGAACTAAACGATTGGTGTTATAAAATTCTCTTACGTGCTGGCCTGCGTCGATAACAGTTTTTTTACAGGTAGTAAATTCCCTGATCAGATCATATCGATACGCGGCATCAACCAATTGGACTAAATCCCGCGCGGAAGAGACATTATTACTGGAAAGTCCGGTGGGTTCCGCAAAACGTGTTTCATTTAATTCTAAAGACTGAGCTTTTTCGTTCATGGCGCTGATGAAGGCTTCCATGCCTCCCGGATATGTGCGTCCCAAAGCTCGGGCGCAGCGATTATCTGAAGACATAAGTGTTAACAAAAGCGCTTCTCTTCGTGTAATCTCAGTGCCCGCCGGTAAAAGAGCGCGAATGCGGCGGCGAAGGCCGAACAGATCCTTGCTCTCGATGGTTATTGATTCTTCAAGATCCATATCCGCGTCAAGAACGACCATGGCAGTCATCAGTTTGGTGATGGAAGCGATAGGCACTACAGTGTTAGCTTTCTTCTGGATGATGAATTCTCCTGTGTCTTGGTCAACAACCAAAGCTGCGGCAGAACGTAACACCGGCATTTTAGGAGTAGGGTCTGGCTGGGTGGAAGAATTCAGTTCTTTCGCAATTCCCCTAGAGACGGTTAGTGAGAGCAAAGCTACACATATGGCTAATGGCACTATGGCCACGCGAATTTTACGCATCATTATTTCTCCGTGATTTGCGGATACTGAAATACATATGTTATTCATTACATTACACAATATTTAAAATTCGTCAATCGTTATTAAAAGGGAAAAAATGTAATTGCACTACGCGTAAAATATAATTTGTCCGAGATCAAAAAAATATTGTTTTTGAACAAGAGAATTGCTTCTTATTTATGGCCACATCTTAAAATTTATTATCATGTTTTGCTTCGTTTCATTTTTTAAAATTTATTTTTTAGGAAATTATTGGAGGCGGATTAATTTAAGGATTGATGATATTTATTTGCAAAAAAGCGGATGCCGGGCAGCGGCCAGGTTGACAATGCGGCTGCCCATCCGGCCGTAGGAATATCCGGCTTCCGCCGCGGCATGGGTCATGGAGGTCTGCGGATTAATGTCGGGATTCGGATTAACGTCAATTACATAGAATATTCCGTTGAGATACCGCACATCAATGCGCCCGTAGTCTCTGCAACCCGTGGCCTGGTAAGTGGCAAGGACAATTCGCTCAAGGGCTGCCTGAGAGTGAGGTGCCAACTGCGCCGGGACGCGCATGTCGATACTTTCGTAAAGACGGGAGCCGGGATCGTACTTGGCGGCGTAAGTGAAGAGACGGTCGCGGATGTCGGTCAGGTTATTATAATCCATTTCCACGGCGGGCAGCGTTGATATTTTCCCGTTTCCCCAGACAGCGTTGAGAAATTCCCGTCCGTTGATGAATTCTTCTACCAGTGCCGGTTGCTTGTGCTCTTCCAGAATGAATGCCACGCGGCTTTCCAGTTCATCCGGGCAGGTAACGATTGATTCGGAAGAAATGCCGATGCTGCAGTGTTCATGTGCCGCTTTAACTATGGAGGGGAAAATATTCCATCCTCCAACATCAGGAGTATCAAAGACATCCCATGGCGGTGTGGGGATATTTGCTTCGTCAAGAACGCGTTTTACCCGCGGCTTGTCGTAAGAAAGAGCGAGCACATCATGAGAAGAGCCGGTGAAGACGAAACCCATTTTTTCCATTACCGCGGCAACTTCCGGTTCGCTGTGCGGGACGCCGGGAAGTTCCTCGCACCAGTTAAATATAATATAATTGCACGGGTCATAAGCGCTAAGCCGCTGGGCCAGACGATTATCGTCAACTGCCAGTGCTTCAACGGGATGACCAAGTTCATTCAAAGCATTGCCAAGCGTTGTTGTATCCTGCTCGCTTTCCAACAGTTCTTCCGATGTCCATTCAGGATTTAAATTGTGAAGCAGTAGTACCGGCAGGTCGTGCCTTATTTTGTCCATTTTTATTTTTGCTTTGCCGTCCAGCAGAACGAAAATTATTTTTTCGTTCCATGTTATCGGGGCGAAATTTTATCGCTATCGATATCCTTGTTTATATTTCTTTTTAAAATATAACAAAAATATTCAGCGAATATCAAGCAGAATAAAAATATTTTATCGACTGAGGAATAAATAAACAAAAGCAGTGTTTCGCTCTGCCGATATTTTACCTTTTCATATTTTTTAAATTGCTGTATGGACATAGCGAAAAAAAATTACGCGGGGGTTTATAATATGGGGTTGCCGATACGGAGCTTTTTTCTTTTAACTGTTGTGTTGTGTTTGTATAGTGTGTTTCCCAATAATTCATTTGCGGTAAACTTTTATGATGGTTCCCGTGCTAAAGAAGGTTTTTACTTCCTTACTTATACTTATGCCTACTATGCCGATGAGACTACCGACAAAAGCGGGAAAGCAGTAAGGAAAGATTTTGGTCTTTTCAGCGCGCAGGAAATATTGCGCTTTTGCTACTATTCACCTGATTTTGTCGCGACTGTTGTCGTGCCTTTCGGCTACACGAAAATAAGTTCTATGGATCAGGACTCTTTTGGTCTGGGTGATGCGAGTCTCGGCGCGGGTTATTTTCTGCCGGTAAAACAGATTGATATTCTTCCGATGTTATTTATAAAATTCCCCACGGGAAAATACGATGCGGCAAAAGCCGCCAACATCGGCTCTAATCAGTACGACATTGCGCCTATGGTTTTTATGCACAAGACAATGGGTGATTTCAGTATTGATGCTTCTGTCAAATATTATTTCCGGCTGAAAAATAACGATACCGGTGTTTCGCCGGGAGATGAACTGCGCCTGGAAGGCCTTTTAGGTTACAATATTACGGACAAGTTTAAATTAGGCCCTTCGGTAAGCTGGATGATTAGCAATGATAAAAAACAAAACGGTTCAGCTGTCAGAGGAAGCGCCCGGGAAAAACTTTCCGTGGGGGCTGATTTCTATTGCCGCTTTTCCTGGCTCAGCGTGACGCTGACCTATCTTTATGATGTCCACACGGAAAACTCTCCCCAGGGGCATTTTGTCCAACTCAAAACCGTTTATCGTTTCTGATTGTTTACAAGCGGGTAATTAATTTCTGGGGACACATATCCGGAAAGCGCCTTGGTATTGCGCGCTGACTCGTACGGATATCACAGAACTAACATTTAGCTTTTTTTCGTGAAGCCATGAATTTTGTAAATTCAAATACCGCGCCGGTAAAGGAAATGAAGATAATGGCAAGAAGCGCCCAGTAGTAAAACTCAAACCCCGCAGCCAGCGCAATCAGCTTCAATGTGACAAAAAACAAAATAGCCGTTTTAGGATGAGGATAAACCAGCCGATGGCTCAGCCACAGGCACGCGGGAGCGATGATAATTATCATCACTACAATTTTCAAAACGGGAGATACCGGTACATTCAGAAAAGTGTATTGAAAAATGAGAATGGGAATATAATGAAGGATGTAAACATTAATCGAATGCTTGGAGCAAAATGCTGTTACGGCGTTGGGTTTGTTGAAAAACTTTTTGGCGAAAGAAAGCAAAAACATCAGGATAAAAACGCAGGCCAGCGGAACCAAAAGCCAGATGGGGATAATTACGCGCGCCAAGTAATCGCCGATGACAGGCATTTCTAATTTGTCTTCAAAAAGAGTATTGTGCTCGACTATTTTGTACATTCCTTCGACTTCCGGCAGGTAAATGAAGTGCATCAGGTAGATGTATAATCCCAAAAATATTAGTGTCAGCATGCCCCATATCTTCCAACTGCCGATATCTCCGCGGGTCAGCCACTCCTTTTTATAGGCATAAAGCCCGAAGGCAAAAAGAGGCACCAGCACCCATATCTGAATGTTTTCAAAGATGACGGCTTTGCCCAGCAGCGTCCAGCCGTTGAGTTGAATATCATGCACCACATACCACCAGGCGACGGCAAAATAGACAAGGCTCAACGTCACGGCAAAGAGGATGGTTTTGAGAATGATTTTATTTCTGCTGTCCAGGCTTACCGGTTTGGCGGCTTTTTTCGCGAAAGGCAGGCGCGCCAAGACGAAGATTAAAGTCAGAAAAAAAAGCAGTGTTAAGAACCAGGTGTGATAAAAATTAAAACCTATCGTGTTCATTATTTTATCGGCGTCACTGAAGTATATCAGGGGAATATTGGCAAAAGAGCGCCAGAATGCGATGAATGTATCCGGATATGTAAGGCTAAGATTGCCTATTCTTTTGGACAGGAGATAAGGGAAAATATCCCCGGCGCAGAAGAGAAAGACGATTACCGGTACATAAAGCCGCGTAAATCTTTTCTTGATGTAGGCAAGAGCGCCGGATCTCTGAAGCGAAGGGAGGATAAAAAGCGCGGCAATAAAAATCACGCAGGGCATCATGTAGACGTACATTGTCCTGATTGCGGTTTCATAAATTCTGGCCGAGCCGTCTTTGTCTACCGTCGCCCACCAGAAAAGCAGGGGATAGGCAAAAGCCAGAAAGGCATGGTAAACCACCACGTTGTAGATAATGATGTTTCTCAGATTATCCAGATAGACAATGCGTTTTTCTGTTTCCATCTTTATCCTGCGGGCATTCATTTTTTTGAAGCTGCGGGAAGTTCAGATGTAATCCCCGCTGATTCTATTTAACATGACGTTGATTTTGTCAAGTAGTGATTGCATCTGTTTTGTCAGCGGTTTTTTTGTTACTCGCATCCATATTTTAATTAAAAATATTGTTTATCATATTATATCGGCAAAAAATAATTTCTTGATGTTTTTTTTATGCGGCACTGGTTCTTATTATCCTTAATTGCCTTAAGATATTGTCTTGACGTAATTTTTATCTTTATGTATTCTTGGTGTGAAAATAGTGTCTTATCGGCTTCGGAGCAGATTAAGTTCATCTGTCGGATGGTATAGAAGTTATTGGCGCGCTTGTCATAAATGACTTATAGGGAGCATAAGGCATGCATCTTTTAGCCGGAAATAGACAAAAATCTTATCGCCGCTTCGTGAAAAAAAAGCACGGTCTATTATTTTTATTCCTGATAATCGCGGTTTTTATTTATCCTCCAATTGCTGAAGCAGAAAACCCGACATTTTATCTTACCAAAGACAAGCCTTATCAGAACATTGATAATATTGAATATCTTGTTGAAGATGCCCCCATGAGTCATCTTCAGGTATCTGGCGCGGATATGGAATCTCGTTGGTTGCCTATGAGTAAAAAAAATTTTGGTTTTGGCGACTTTCACCCGCCGGTTTGGGTCAGATTCGATATTGTGAACAAAGTCTCAGATAGTGAACATTGGATGATGGAAATAGGACAGAATCTCCTCGATCGCGTTGATGTCCATTTTTATAATCAGAAAACAGGCCGCTGGTTTTTAGATGGCCACACGGGTAATTTAGTCCGGCCGGACGAACGCGCGGTTAAACACCATGTATTATTGGTTCATTTTTTGATTCCCACCGGTGAGCGCCATAGCGTCTATATGCGCGTGGAATCTGTGACAGGCATGTATATAACAGTGGGGCTTTGGCAGGAAGACGCCTTCCGCGCTTATGATCAGCAGAGAAACCTGTGGCTGGGGTTATTCTTGGGCATTTTGATTATAATGTTTTTTTACAATCTTTCTCTCTATGTTTTCACCAGGGACAAAAACTACTTTTTTTATTCCGCATATATTTTCTCCGTTGTTTTGTATGAATTGGCAGGCACGGGGATAGGCGGATATTATCTTTGGGGTAATTCCCTGTGGTTGAAGCAAAATGCTTACCTGCTTTTTGCTTCGCTGAGTTTTTTGGCCGCGACAATTTTTATCCGCGTCTTTTTGTCTCTTCGCCAATACGGTGGCTGGGTTCTTGTATTAAATAATATTTTTC
>DSAV01000216.1 GCA_011046295.1 Deltaproteobacteria bacterium
CCGCGATACCAGTATCCAGGTATATTTTGCGCACCCGGCCAGTCCCTGGGAACGGGGAACGAACGAAAACATGAATGGCTTGATCCGGCAGTTCTTTCCCAAAGGAACAGATTTTAATAAAGTCAGCCGCCGTGAAATTAAAAAAGTCCAGAATATGTTAAATGGGAGACCGAGAAAAATCTTGAACTGGGAAAAACCTTGTGATGTATACCTACAAGTGTTGCGCTAAAAGGGGGGAGAGTGCCTTATTTTATTTCGGCGATAAATGCGGGAGAGCAATTGAGTTTATCAATTATCTCCCCATAATTTAATCTTCAATCATAAAAAATACTATATTATTATTGAAAGTAAATTATTTTTGGATTATGAATTTAATAATGATTCATCTTCCTCGTAATTCTAAAAAAACGTACTTAATTATAATACTATCAACAATCGTAGTCTTGCTTTTTTCCCCATGCGGTTTGTGCGGTACTAAAGCTGAATTTGACTCGTTTCTTACTCCTTACAAAAACGACATCGAATATTCAAGCCAAATTCTGCTTGTCGCTACCGAACGAATTTTTTTTCTTGAAAGACAGATTGTTTACCCCCTCGAAAAACGCTCCGGAACATGGCAGCTGGCTTTAAAGCCCATGAAAGCGGTAATTGGCCGAAACGGATTTGCGCCCTCAGGAGAAAAACGTGAAGGGGACGGCCGAACACCGTCAGGTATTTTCCCCCTCGGACATTCATTCGGATATGGTAAATCCATAAATACAAAAATGCCGTATCGTCAGGCGCTGGAGGATGACATTTGGGTTGACGATCCCGATGTGTCTGATTATAACCGCTGGACCAAAAAAGGAAAAACTCACGCCTCTTCGTATGAGTTGATGAAACGTGACGATGAATTGTATAAATACGGCGTCGTTATTGAATACAATACTGATCCGGTCATTAAAGGGCACGGGAGCGCGATTTTTTTCCATGTCTGGGATGGAGCAGGTAAAACCACCGCCGGTTGTGTGGCTGTATCCGAAGATAATATGATAAAAATTCTGGAATGGCTCGATATTCAGGAAAAACCACTAACAATAATCGGGTTAGATATAAGTAAAAGGAAATTATTTTGAAACGAATAATTATATATTTGACTATATTTATTTTCTTCCTTTTTACGCCTCTTAACAGTGCTGTTGTGCACGGGAAAGAGAAAATTCCGGATAATTTTGCAGACATAAAAGACGTTATTCCTGGAATTGTCCTTGATATTCGTTACTATTCCTCATACAACTTTATCGGAGAAAGAATCGATGGTTATCTTGCGGCTAAATGCATCCTTACCAAAGAAGCCGCGGACGCTCTTTCATTAGTTCAAAAAGAACTTGAACAATTTTCTTTATCTCTCAAAATTTATGACTGTTACCGCCCGCAGCGCGCTGTTGACCATTTCGTTCGCTGGGCAGAAGATATCAAAGATATTAAAATGCAAAAAGAGTTTTATCCGACAGTGGACAAAAAAAATCTCTTCAAAGACGGTTATATCGCCGATAAATCCAGCCACAGCCGCGGCAGTACTGTTGATCTGACTATTGTACCTATACCTGTTCCCCGACAGGAAAAATACACTGCCGGGCAGCAATTATCCGAATGCTACCATCCCGCGGATAAACGCTTCAGCGATAACAGCATCGATATGGGAACAGGTTTTGACTGTTTTCATGAATTATCACACACTTTAAATAAAAATATCGGACCCCGGCAAAGAATCAACCGCATGCTGCTCAAAACACTCATGGAAAAACATGGCTTCAAAAATTACGAATTAGAATGGTGGCACTATACCTTGAAAAACGAACCTTACCCAGATATTTATTTTAATTTCGCTATTGAGTAAATAATATGAAAACCGAAATGCCCGCTTTTTTAAAATCGTATGGTTTTTCATTGATATTGATTATTTCCCTGCTTATCGGTTCTTTGCTGGGGATAATTTTCAGGGGAAACGCCTCCGTTTTTAAACCATTCGGAGATATTTTTCTCAATCTGCTTTTTACAGCCATCATTCCTCTTGTCTTTTTTTCTATATCATCAGCCGTTGCCGCCATGACTGACATCCGGCGCCTCGGAAAAATTATGTCTACCATGGCCGGGATATTTATTTTAACCGGGCTCATCGCTTCGATGATTATGCTGGTAGGCGTCAGTTTATATCCTCCGGCAACAGGTATAGATATTAAACTTGCCAATGAAGTCAATCTGGAGCGACTTAATGCCTCGGAACAGATTGTCAGGGCATTTACCGCTGCTGATTTCTCCGATATACTGTCAAAGAATAACATGCTCGCGCTTATCGTATTTTCCATCCTGATCGGTCTGGCAACTTCCGCAGCGGGCGACAAAGCGAAAGTCTTTTCTTCCTTTCTTTCTTCAGGAAGCGCCGTAATGATGAAGGTTATTTCTTTTATCATGTATTATGCCCCCATCGGTCTTTGCGCTTATTTTGCCTATCTCGTCGGCGTTTTCGGCCCTCAGCTTCTCGGCTCATACGCGCGGGCAATGTTTGTATATTATCCCATAGCAATTTTGTATTTCTTCATCGCGTTTACGGTTTATGCCTATATCGCCGGCAAAGGTATTGCCGTAAAACGCTTTTGGCGTAATATCATCCCTCCCTCCCTTATTGCTCTTGCTACCGGAAGTTCCATGGCGGCAATTCCCGCCAACTTGCAGGCTGCCGATAAAATAGGCACACCGAAAGATATCAGAGAAGTTATCATTCCTATCGGTGCAACGATGCACATGGAAGGTTCCTGCCTGGCGGCTGTATTGAAAATCGCTTTTCTCTTTGGTATTTTCAATATGAGCTTTTCTGATACAGAAACTATTCTTGCCGCTTTGGGCATTGCTCTTTTAACAGGCGTTGTAGTCAGCGGCATACCGGGAGGAGGAACAATCGGCGAACTTTTAATTATTTCTTTTTAGGCTTTCCGCTGGAAGCCTTTCCTATTATTATGATGATCGGAACGCTGGTGGATGCTCCCGCTACCATGATAAACGCCGTAGGCGATAATGTGTCTGGCATGCTTTCCGCGCGGATTTTGGGCGGGAAAAATTGGCTCAATTAACTTATATAAATGATATCTAATCATCATTTTATTATAACATTAAAATAATATGCCGCTATTAATGTAAAAATTACAGCCGTTAAACTTTATTATCGGAAATCAGGCGCAATGCCCCTGCTATATTCAGAGCTATACTGGTGCCTAAACCGCTTTCTTTTTCTTTTACCGTTTTTTGCTAAAACCAATGCCGCGAAAGTCAGGTAGAATGAATGTTGAATAAAAACCATTACAGTTTTTGCGAATTTTTCCTTTTCAAACGGTGCCAAAATAAATTCAACTCCTCTTCACCGGATACTTAAGACAAGCTGGATCCTTTATTCAAAAGCGACCGTGAGTAAGTATGCAATATTTATTGTTGCGAACGGCCATCATTTTCACTTGAGAAAATCAACCAATACATGTAAGTTTCCCAGTAATGAGGTCACTTATATATGCATAAAATAATCTTTCGATATATTTTCAAGGAAATCGCTGTAATTTTTCTCCTGACGTTGTTTGTTTTGACCTTTGTCCTTTTCATGGGCAAAATACTGCAAATCATGGATTTGATAGTCAATAAAGGAGTAAGTTTATTCGATATAGTCAAACTTATCATCTTTTTATTGCCTTCTTTCATGACGCTCACAGTACCAGTAGCTCTGTTGATTGCTATTTTGATTACCATCGGAAAGCTTTCCGCTGACAACGAAATAACCGCCCTTAAATCATCCGGTGTGAGCTTAAAACAGATTTTTTACCCCGTAGGTTTTGCATCTTCATCCGCACTTATTTTAACTTTGTTCATAAGCCTTTTCTTGATACCGAAAAGCAATTTAGCCACTAAAAATCTGCTCTTCGATATGACTTTTCAACACGCCAAAATCAGTTTTCAGGAAAAAGAATTTAACGACGGGTTATCAATCCTTCTTCTCTATGCGGACAAAGTGTCATCTGATGGCCATTTCATGCAGGGAGTTCTTATTCACGATCGCCGTATCAAAGATGAGCCAAACACAATTTTGGCGAAAAATTCTTTTTTGGCTTCCGACCCCGATTTAATGCTGATCAAGATAATACTTATCAAAGGTGCAATTCACACAGTCAGCAAAGATTTTAAAAATTATCGCAGAATTGATTTTGATCGCTATGATATTAACATTGATTTATCAAGAACGATTAAGCTTCTCGGAGTAAAGGATAAGGACAGCAAGGAGCTTTCGCTTGTGGAACTTGTGCAAAAAATAAAAAGCCCTGATACTAATAAAAATATGCGCCACGAAGTAACTATGGAACTGCACAAGAGGTTTTCCATTCCTCTTTCGTGCATCGTTTTTGGCCTACTGGCCCTGCCTTTGGGCATAAGGAGCCATCGCGCGGTTAAGTCTCGTGGCTTTGCTTTGGGAATTATTTTGGCGACTTTGTATTATGTTCTGATCATTGCCGGGGAGGCTTTGGTGGAAACAGGATATCTTTTGCCTGAGATTGGCGCCTGGCTACCCAATATGATTTTTGCAGGTTTAGGTATTTGTCTTTTCGTCATTGCTCACAAGGAAATACCTGTTTTTCAGATAGTAAAAAATCGACTTCGGCATAAAACCAACCCTTATTGAGGGATTTATCATTGAAAATACTGGACAAATACATAATTCGCGAATTTTGTAAGTTATTTATTATTATTTCTGTTTCTTTTATTTTACTTTATCTAATCGGGGATTTCTTTGAAAAAATCAGAATGTTTTTAAGCAACAAAGCTTCGATCACACAAGTATTTTCATATTTCTTTTACTCGATTCCCATGATTATTTCCCTGACTTTACCTTCATCTGTTCTTTTGGCCACTTTGATGACTTACGGTTCATTCTCTAAATATAACGAAATAACCGCCATGAAAGCCAACGGTATAAGCATTTATCGTATTTCTCTTCCCGCTCTGTCTTTTGCCGTCGTTATCGCTGTTTTTTTATTTTTCTTCAGTGAACTGATAACTCCTGCATCAGCGCAAAAAGCAGAACATATATTAAAATCCGAGGTTCAAAAAAGACATTCACTCGGTTTTTTTAAGCAAAGCGAAATATGGTACCGTTCGGAAAAAGCAATTTACAATATTAAATTATTCGACGTAAATAATGACACGCTGCACGGTGTTACAATTAACTATTTAAACTTTGACGATTTCACCCTGACAACACGCATTGACGCCCGAAGCGCCACGTGGGAAAATGGGCAATGGATTTTTCATGATCTGCTTGTAACGCGTTTTGATGAAAACAATTACCCTCTTTTGGAACGATTCAAGGAAAAAATAATTTACCTACCGGAAAAACCAAATGATTTTAAAACAATACAAAAAGAAGCTGAAAAAATAGGGTTTTTTGAGCTGAGAAAATACATAAAAAAAATACAGGCTGACGGCTACAATATTACAAGGTATAAAACCGACTTCCACGGAAAGGTCGCTTTTCCTTTTGTCACCATAATACTGGTTTTTATCGGTGTCTTTTTTTCTATACGGTCTGAAAGAACCGGAGGCGTAATGCAAAGTTTGGGAATGGGGATTTTCATCGGATTCTCTTACTGGATAGTACACGCCTTTTGTATGTCTCTGGGGAAATCCGGAATGCTGCCTCCATTTATCGGAGCTTGGGCGGCAAATTTCTTATTTACATCCGCTTCTTTTTACTTATTCTATAAAGTGCGTACTTGAAACTTTTTGATCTAGGCGGCGATTCTAAAGCTAATATCTGTAATATTCCGGCTTAAACGGGCCTTCGATATTTATACCCAGATATTCCGCCTGCTTTTTGTTGAGTTTGGTCAGG
>DSAV01000219.1 GCA_011046295.1 Deltaproteobacteria bacterium
GTGTAAATACCTGACATTATTGATTACAGTTAAAATAATAATAAATGAAAGTAAAAAATTATGGATTATGAAGGATTTATCATCAGGCCACCCAGCGAAGCCTACAGTCTTTTGTTGCAGGTTACTTTAGGTTGCTCGCATAATAAATGCGGTTTTTGCGCAACCTATGGCCAAAAAAAATTCAAAATAAAGTCTCTGGAAATTATAAAGAAAGACTTGCGGGAAGCCAGTAATTACAAGGGAGTGGAAAAGGTTTTTTTGTGTGATGGCGACGCTTTGATTATACCCCAGCAGCGACTTGAGGAAATTCTTCAGCTAATAAATCAGAGCTTGCCGGGTATAGAGCGTATAGGAACTTATGCCAACGCAAAGAGTATTCTGAAAAAGTCCGTCGATGATTTAAAAAAACTAAAAGAAATGGGCTTAAAAATTATATACCTCGGAGTGGAGACAGGTAGTGTGCATCTATTGGAGAAAATCAACAAAGGCGTGACTTATAAACAGATGGTTGACGCGGGCCGGCGTGTAAAAGATGCGGGTATAACTCTGTCCGTTACAGTACTGCTGGGGATAGGCGGCAAGGAAAAAAGTGCCGAGCACGCTTCCGACACGGCGAAAATACTCACGGAAATTGACCCGGATTATGTTGGGGCTCTTACTTTGATGCTGGTGCCTGGTACGCGACTATATGATGATTACCGGGGAGGGCGTTTTGTCTTGCCGGATAAGTTCGGCTTTATTCAGGAGCTTAACCTGATGATTGCCAATTCTGAGTTTACAAACTGTTATTTTACTTCCAACCATGCCTCAAATTACTTGCCGATAAAAGCATACCTGCCCCGTCAAAAAGAGGAAGTGTTGAAGGCGATCCGTTCTGTTTTTGAAAATAAAGACGACAGCAGGATGAGGCCGGAATATCTCAGGGGTTTGTAAATGGTCTTAATTAAAAAGATGATTTCTACGCACAAAAAAAGAAGCATGTTCTATAGCCGAGAAAAAAATCATGTACAATGTTTGGATATTGACACGGAAGGCGCGGATAAGCACAGCCAAAAGAAAAAAAATAACGTGATCAATAAAAATGATAAATAAAATAAACATAAATAAATTGACATCAGGTGCTTATGTGTATCTGAGAGAAAACGATGTCATTCTGGCCGTGCTGAGCGGGCTATTTTTATTTTTTTCCTTTCCCAAATACGGCTTTGGATTTATGGCCTGGATTTCGTTAGTTCCCCTTTTTTTCGCGATATTTAATGCAGCTTCAATTAAGAGAGTTTTTCTTCTCGGCTTTATCACGGGTGTTACGGCTTATATCGGAATAATTTATTGGATTACATATGTCGTCGTTAATTACGGCCATCTCCCCATGTATCTGGGGATCATCATCATGTTGCTTTTAGCCGGTTATTTAAGCATATACATAGCTTTGTTTGCCGCCGGCGTTTATTTTTTCCGGAATAAAGTTATTCTTTGTTTTGTCGCACCGGCTCTTTGGGTGTGCTGCGAATATCTTAAATCATGTCTTTTTACGGGTTTTCCCTGGGCGAATCTGGGTTATTCCCAGTATCTGAATTTCTTGTTTATCCAATTTGCTGATGTCTTTGGTGTTTATGGCTTATCGTTCTTGATTGTCAGCGTTAATGCCGTAATTTTTGTATTGTCAAAGCAAAAAACTAAACAGGCTGTGAATTCGTTTATCGCGATTGCTCTGGCCGTGACTTTTGTTTATATATACGGTTTTGTCAGGATAAATCAAGTTGATCGTGAGATAAAAAAAGCCGAGGGGCTTAATGTTTCACTGATTCAGGGCAATATTGATCAGTCAGTAAAATGGGATAACTTTTTCCAGAAAAGGATATTGGATTTTTACACGCAGCTTTCCCTGGATAATTCTCCGGGCGATAAAGGGCTGCTGGTTTGGCCGGAGACAGCGCTTCCTTTCAATTTTCAGAATACGGGAAATATGCGCCAACAAGTAATGGATTTGCCGCAAAAAACAAATGCATGGTTTATCTTTGGAGCGGTCAGCTACGAGCATAAAAAAGAAAGCACAAATTACTTAAACAGCGCATATTTGTTGTCGCCGGAAGGTTCAATAAAAGGGAGATATGACAAGGTTCATCTTGTTCCCTATGGAGAATATGTTCCCCTGAGGAACATTTTTCCTTTCATTAAAAAGCTCACGGAGGGAATAGGCGATTTTGCTAGAGGTAAGGGATATGAACCATTGGAAATGGACGAAAGAAAAATAGGTGTTTTGATATGCTATGAAGGGATCCTGCCACACGCCGCCAGAGCTTATAAAAACAAAGACGTGGATTTGCTGGTAAATATCACCAATGATGCATGGTTTGGTTCAACTTCGGCGCCTTTTCAGCATTTTTCCATGACGATGTTTCGAGCGATTGAAACCAGGCTTTATCTGGCGCGCGCGGCAAACACGGGAATATCCGGCGTTGTTGATGCTCGTGGAAAGGTTATCTTACAGACGGATATTTTTGAGGCAGACGCGTTAAAAGCAGAAGTAAAATATATTGATATAACAACGATTTACGCGCGCTGCGGTGATTTATTTGTTTTATTGTGTTTTTTATTTGTTTTACTATGTTTATTATTAATATGGAAAGGGAGGCTGAAAAATGACGACAGAAAATATACAGGAAAAAATAAATAGTTTGATAAAAAGAGTAAAGACAATCGGAGATTGCCTTTGACGTAGATGAAACTGAACTTAAAATTAAAGATCTGGAAATGTTGTCTTTGAAGAAGGATTTCTGGGAAAACCAAAATAAAGCACGAGAGGTATTAAAAAAGAAAGCGCAGCTTAATGACGGTCTCCAAAGGTGGAAAAGATTTAACACTCAGATAGCTGATATCGAAAACCTTTGGATAATAGCCTGGCAGGAAAAAGATGAGCAGGTCATGAGGGATCTGGCTGAAGAGCTCGGGAAGCTCGAAGAAGATGTAACTGAAGAAGAGCTGAAAATGATGTTGTCCGGTGAAGAAGATTCACTGAGCGCGATTGTTTCAATAAATGCTGGTGCAGGGGGGACAGAAGCGCAAGATTGGGTGGAAATTCTTTTGCGCATGTACCTGCGCTGGGCGGAAACAAAAAATTATAAAACCAAGGTTATTGATTTATTGCCGGGTGATGAAGCAGGGATTAAGAGCGTGTCTTTTACCCTGGAGGGAGAGTACGCTTACGGATACGCGAAAGCGGAAATAGGAATTCATCGACTGGTAAGGATTTCTCCTTTTGATGCCGGTGGCCGAAGGCACACTTCTTTTGCCTCTGTTTTTGTTTACCCGGAAGTTGATGATGAAATAAAAATTGAAATAAACGATGATGATTTGCGTATTGACACATTCCGTTCAAGCGGTAAAGGCGGGCAACATGTAAATAAAACGGATTCTGCCGTGCGGATAACTCATTTCCCGTCGGGTATTGTAGTCCAGTGTCAAAGTGAACGATCGCAGCATAAAAATAAAGCAATGGCCATGAAATACCTCAAATCAAGACTGTATGAAATGGAATTGCAGGCAAAAAACGAGAAGCAGGATGAGGAAAACAAATCCAAAAAAGAAATCGCCTGGGGCAGCCAGATACGTTCGTATACCCTGCATCCTTATAAAATGGTGAAAGACCACCGGACGAACATGGAGATGGGAGACGCGGGCAGAGTGCTGGATGGAGATATCGATGGCTTTATCCATGGATACCTGATGAAAAAAACAGATAATCTTTTATAATAAAGATAAAGCCGAATTATAAGAGCAAAAATAATTGTATATTACCGGAATTGGTTAGAAAAATAACTTAAAGTATGTTATGAAAAAAATAAATACTGTATTGTACGGAGTCAATCTGAAAATATTTATGGGATATAAATGCAAGGAGTATTGTTTAATGTTAAAAAATAAAAAATATTATGCCGGTTATGTAAGTCTAATTGGCATTATTTTTCTCTTTTCCGCATGCGCTTCCCAGATGGGGGCAGATAAAAGCAGAGTGTCAAGAACAACCATACAGCATGAAAGTAGGGAAACGGGCGAAATTGAAAGATCAAACACAAGGGGCCTGCATGAAGGCGAGAATGATTATGCCAAGGATAGTGCCCTGAAGTTGCATTCGTCATCAGGCGGGGAGGCACAGATAGCCAAGACACAAGAAGTACAGGATATGATGGAAAGAGTACTGGAGCTTCTGGAAGATGCCGACAGTTACTGGGATAACGGAGATGTTGAAAATACGATCAGCACCTTGGACAGGGCTTACGCTTTGCTTTTGGAGGCTGATGGAAATGCCGAAGTGCCGCGGCAGAAAGATGACCTTCGCCTTTTAATATCCAAGCGAATATTGGCAGTTTACTCCGCGCAGCAATCCATAACAAGGGGTTCGGCCAGCCAGATACCGTTGATGATGAATAAAGATATAGAGCGGGAGATTCGCGCGTTTCAGGGCCCGGAGAGAGATTTCTTCATATCTTCCTACAAACGTTCCGGGATATATCGAGACGTGATTATGAGGGAGTTGAAAATGGCCGGGATGCCGGAAGAATTGTTTTGGCTTCCCTTGGTGGAAAGCGGATTTAAAGTAAATGCCCTGTCTCGTGCCCGGGCTCTCGGTTTGTGGCAGTTTATTCCTTCAACAGGATATAAATTTGGGCTGAGCCGTAACGAGTGGATTGATGAACGTATGGATCCGGTTAAATCTACGAAGGCGGCAGTCGCATATTTAACAGAATTACACTCAATGTTCGGGGATTGGCTGACGGTTTTGGCCGCGTACAATTGCGGAGAAGGAAGGGTGATGAGGATTATTTCCCGACAGAGAATCAATTACTTTGACCGTTTCTGGGATTTGTATAATTTATTGCCGCGTGAAACGTCCCGCTATGTTCCGCGTTTTCTCGCCACATTGCACATAATAAACGATCCCAAAAAATACGGCTTTGATCTGCCGGATACAACGGAGAGTTCTTTTGCATTTAAAACGGTGAAGGTCGACAGAATAATGAAACTGGGAGATATTGCGGATAAATTGAGCATTTCCGAAGAAATAATGAACGTACTGAATGCCGAGTTAAGGCATAAAATTACTCCGGACAGGGAATATGATTTGAAAATTCCTGCGGATTCGCTGGATGCATTTAAACTTGCTGTCAGTGAAATCCCCACAAGTGAAAAGCCTAAACTTGCCCAAAGGACCGCGTTTGTCCGGCATCGTATTAGAAGCGGAGAAACCCTCTCTTCAATCGCCAGAAGGTACGGAGTTTCCGTATCAGCCATACGTGCGCAGAATAATCTTCGGCCAAACACAGTGATAATCGCAGGAAGATACCTTACAATTCCTACGGGTAGACCACAAAGCCAGGCAAGGAAAGGCACGCAAAACATGCGTCTTTCATCAACAGGTCATTATCGAGTTCAAAGAGGCGACGCGCTGCAAATTATCGCGCGTCATTTTGGTGTTTCTGTAGCACAGATAAAAGAGTTAAATAATCTCCAATCTGATGTTATATATGCCGGGCAGTTACTAAAAATCACTTCATCTTCACAAGATGCTTCTTTTACGCAAGCAGCTCAAAAAACGAAAATAGCAGGAAAAGTATTGTCTCAGGAAGATGTAGACGCTTTGGGGACAAACAAGTACATTGTAACCAAAGGAGATAGCTTGTATCGCATTGCTCTGAAAAACAATATGGAAGTGCAAAAATTGAAAGAAATAAACAATCTTTCCGATGATAAAATAAAGCCCGGACAGATATTAATTATCGAATAGCAGGGGAGTGTAAATCTAACTGTGTAAATGGTTTTAAATAGTGTAGACAATAAAACCAGAATAAGCAGGAGGATTTAGCATGAAGTTGACATTTGATGTTCAAGAAGAGTTGGGCAATTGTA
>DSAV01000034.1 GCA_011046295.1 Deltaproteobacteria bacterium
GGACGAAACAATTTTAAAAGAACTCGACATTCCCGCTTCCATGCTGCCTGAGGTAAAACCCTCCAGCTGTGTTTATGGCTCCGCGGACGCCAAAATTCTGGGCGCGGAAATTCCCATTGGCGGAGACGCGGGTGACCAGCACGCTGCTCTTTTCGGCCAGGCCTGTTACAGCCCCGGCATGACCAAAAACACCTACGGCACGGGATGTTTCATGCTTATGATGACCGGCGAAAAACTTATTCATTCGAAAAACGGCCTGGTGACCACTATTGCCTGGGGAGTCAACGGCAAAGTGGAATACGCTCTGGAGGGAAGCATCTTTATCGCCGGCGCGGCGGTGCAGTGGCTGCGCGACAGCATGAAACTGATTCATGACTCCAAAGACAGCGAATATTTCGCCACGAAGACAGAAGATTCCCTGGGCGTCTACGTCGTGCCTGCTTTTGTCGGATTAGGCGCGCCCTACTGGGACATGTATGCCCGGGGTGCCATCTTGGGTTTGACCCGCGGAACAACCAGAAATCATATTATCCGGGCGACATTGGAATCTATCGCGTATCAGACGCGGGATGTTCTTGACCTGATGCGTAATGAATGCGGCATGGATCTTTGCGAACTGCGCGTTGACGGCGGCGCCTGCGCCAATGATTTTCTAATGCAGTTTCAGGCCGATATTCTCGGCATTCCGGTGGAAAGACCGGAAATTATCGAAACTACTGCTCTGGGCGCCGCTTATCTGGCCGGACTGGCGACGGGTTTCTGGAAAGATCAATCCATGATCACCGAACGGCGGAAAGTGGACAGAAAATTTTTACCGGAAATGGATGCCGAAAAGAGAGAAAAACTTTACAAGAACTGGAAAAAGGCAGTCGGCCGTGCTATGCACTGGCAGGAAGATGAATAATTCCTATGATTAAAACGGACGTGATTATCATCGGCGGCGGCGCTACCGGCTGCGGCATTGCCCGCGATTTGGCCCTGCGCGGTATTCCCCACTGCCTGATAGAAAAAGGCGATTTCGCCGCCGGAGCCACGGGCGCCTGTCACGGACTTTTGCACAGCGGCGGCCGCTACGTAGTATCAGATCCACAATCCGCGCGGGAATGTTACGATGAAAACATAATTCTCAGAAGAATCGGCGAAAAGTGCGTCGAGCGGACCGGCGGCCTTTTCGTGCGCCTTCCCGGCGATTCCAAGCTATACCGCGAGCGTTTTCTGAAAAGCTGTGAACAAATAGGCATACCAACCCAAATTCTTTCCGCCAGCCGCGCTTTGGAGATGGTGCCCAATCTCAATCCGGAAATTGAAGAGGCCATAAAAGTCCCTGATTGTTCCATTGACCCCTTCCGCCTGTGCATGCTCAATATTGTTACTTCGCAAAAAAGAGACGGCATAATTTTTATCCGCCACAAAGTTACGGAAATTATAAAATCGCACGGACGCTGCGTGGGCGTTAAGGCCGCGGACCAGGTTTCCGGTGATATACGGGAAATCCACGGCAACATCATTATCAACGCCACCGGCGCATGGTCACATCTTGTCGCCTCTCTGGCCGGAAACGAAGTGCCGCTCACCCTTTCCAAGGGCAGCCTGGTCATTACCAACCACCGTCTGACCAATATGGTCGTCAACAGGCTGCGTCCCTCGGCGGACGGAGACATTATCGTGCCCAACGAAGCGGTATGCCTGGCGGGAACAACGTCGCTGCCGATAGAAGACCCGGATAAAACCAGAATTGAATCACATGAAGTCGATACCATTATCAGTGAAGCGGGGCGCATGATTCCCCATTTCAACGAAACGCGCATCATCCGCGCCTTTTCCGGCGTGCGCCCGCTGCTTAAAGCTTCCAAGGCGGATAGCCGTGAAATTCCCCGCGGCTTTCAGATTATTAACCACGGCGACGGCATGTACAGTATTGTCGGCGGAAAGCTGACCACTTTTCGCCTGATGGCGGAAAAGATGGTCGACACGGTAATGGAGGCTTTCAATCTTAAAAAGCAGTGCGAAACAGCACATATACCGCTGGAGGGACAAGAAGAGCTCAGCGGTTATCCCCTTTCCAAAAGAATAGCTGATATGAAAGATATCGTCTGCGAATGCGAACTTGTTTCCAAAAAAGAAGTGGAAAGAGTAATCGAGCAGACCGGCACGCGTTATGTCGGCGACATCTCGCACAGAACACGCCTGGGCATGGGGCCCTGCCAGGGTGGTTTTTGCACTTTCCGCGCGCTGGGAATCATGCATGAAAAAAGCATTATTTCTCCGGAGCAGTCGATGGACGCTCTGCGTGATTTTCTCCAGCGCCGTTTCCGCGGCATCAGGTATTGCCTCTGGGGCGACCAATTACGCGAAGAGCAGCTTGTGGAATACATCTATCTGGGAATTCTGGGCGTGGAGAAGAAACAGTGAGTGTTATTGAATACGATGTCATTATCATCGGGGCGGGGGTCGCGGGATTGACGGCAGGCGCCAGGCTTGCCGAAGACGGTTACCGTGTCGCTCTGGTTACCAAAGGAGAACCTACCGCGTGCCTTTCCACCGGCTGCATAGATGTCTGTTCTCTGGATCACGATCCCATGCACGCCATCAGCCATCTTCCGGAAGAGCATCCTTATCATCTTACAGCGCGCGCTTCTATCCGTGGAGCGCTGGACAGATTCAAATCGTCTTTGAATGAAATAGGCGCTCAATACACGGGCACTCTGGAAAATAACCGCTACATACTTTCCGCGCTGGGCACCTACAAGACCACCTGCCTGACGCCGGTGACCATGTCGGCCGTGCCGCAAAACGACGATGAGGATATTCACATTATCACTTTTTCCGGTCTGAAGGATTTCTACCCCAGTTATATTATCTCCCGGCGAAAAAACTCATCTTCTTCCATTTACGACGCGGGCGCTTCTACCACCATGGGGCTGGCGGCAAATTTCGAACAGGAAGAATTTCTCGAAAATTTTATCGTCTGGCTGGAAAAGCAAAATATCCGAGAAAGTAAAATAGCCTTTCCCGCCGTGCTCGGCCTGGAATCAGCGGCGAAAATAGCGCAGAAAATTCAGAACCGTTTAGGGCGGAAAGTTTTTGAAATCCCGACCATCCCGCCTTCCATGCCCGGCAGAAGATTATTCAACGCGCTGAAGCATTATTTCAGAAAAAAGGGCGGCACAATTTACTGGAGCTGGCCGGTAAGCGGCGTGGAAAAATCAGGCAATATTATCGAGGCGGTTATCACGCCTTCAGAAGGAAGACCCAACAGCCTCAACGCGAAGGCTTTTGTTCTGGGCACAGGATCATTCGTAGGGGGCGGACTTACCGCCGGACGCAGCAAAATCACGGAAATTGTTTTTGACCTGCCCGTGCATACTCCCGGCTCGCGTGATGACTGGTTCGACAATGATTATTTTTCCATTAATCACGGCATCGGAACAGCGGGAATTATCGCGGACGCTTCTTTCCGGCCCAAAGAATCCCCATGGGAAAACATTTTTGTCTGCGGCAGCATTCTGGCGCACACAAAAATATTGAAGTACGGCTGCGGGCACGGGCTGGCGGTGGTCACAGGGCATGCGGCGGCCAAAGCATGCGCGGAGTATATAAGATGAAATTCGAGCGCTGCATACGTTGCACAATCTGCGTGGAAAACTGCCCCGTATTCAGGGTTAATCCCGAATTTCCCGGCCCCAAGCAGTCCGGGCCGGACGCGCAGCGTTTCCGCGCGGAAAAAGAAAAATCCGTTGACGACTGGGTGCTTTTATGCAGCCAGTGCCGCCGCTGTGACATGGCCTGCCCATGCGGCGTGGAGCCGGCGCAGATTATCCTGCGCGCGCAGCAAAAATACGGGATGGAGCATCCGCGTTCGCTGGCGCATCTGCTTTTTGCCAATAACTATTATTTAAGCGCTCTAGGATCGCTTACCGCCCCGGTGGCCAATAAAGTGGCCACGACGAAAATCGGCAAAAAAATATTTCACGCCATGGGCATAACCACCTATATTCCTTTTCCCCAATTCAGCTTCCATACCATGAAAAGCGCGAAGAGAAAGAAGGGCAAATCCGCGAAGAAGGTGGCCTTTTTTTACGGCTGTTTCATTAATTTTTACCGCCCTGATATCGGCAGAAAAATAATCCGGCTTCTGGAATCATTTGACGTGGATGTCGTCCTGCCTGAGCAATGGTGTTGCGGCCTGCCCGCGCTGGGCAACGGCAATCTGGCGCTCGCGCGCTACTTCGCGCAAAAAAACGCCGCGTCTCTGACAAACTACATCGATGCGGGTTACGATGTTGTTTATACCTGCACTTCCTGCGGCCTGTGTCTGCTGCACGATTATCCGGGCGTTCTGGAAATCCCGCAGGCCAAGAAAATCGCCGGGAGCACCTACGACCTGCATGAATACATTGTCAAGCTTATTGATGACGGACATATAGATCAGCCGCGTTTTACCGAGGTGCCGCGTAAAATCGCATATCACATCCCCTGTCACCTGCGCGCGCTGGGTATCGGCTATCCGGCGACAAAAATCATGGACCTCATTCCCGGCCTGGAATATGAAATATTCGACGATACCTGCTGCGGGCTAAACGGCAGCTACGGCTTTAAAAAGAAAAACGAACCTACGGCGGTGCAGTTGGGAAACAGGGCGGTATCGCTCATAAAAAAATCAGGCGCGGAAAATATTATGGCGGATTGCGGCTCCTGCCGCATGCAGCTGGGCGGTTTATCGGGGATGGACGCGCTGGATCCGGCGGAGGTTATCTGCCAATCACTGGGCATCACCGGCGAGCGATAGACGCTATCGATTTTTATCTTTTTTTTCTTCTCCTTCTTTTAATTTCAGCTCGATATCATCGAGAACATCGGCAAGTTTTTCTGCTTTATCAACCACAACCGTGGAGTCTCCCTGCGCTCCCCCCTGAGCGGCAGGCCTGACCAGGGCGGATTTTCTTGTTTTGTTTATCTGCCAGGATTCTCCGGAAGAAAAAATAACCCAGTTACCCAGTTCGAACTGAATATCACGCACATGGGGCAAGGCGCCGATTTCCCGGACAATCGATTCAATTTCCCCGGTGCTGTAATCACCATCCGGCCGTGCCAGTTCGCCGTATAGATAAACCGTCGAGCCCATAAAAGAATAATCTATTTTCGAAAGGTCCGCGTCATGGCGCGCGAAAATCATTCTGACTTTCCGGTTAACCTCATAGCGCGATACCTCTTTGTCCGGCGGCATATTACCCTCCTGGCATTAAAAATACTTTAAATCATTGATAAATGTCAAGAACTCGAAGACGGCGAACATTGTCTTCACCGCCTGAATTATGTTATAGTAAGGCGGTGACGCGCCTTAAAGAACAATTACAGGACGTAGTCAAAAAAATTAAAGGAGGCGGGGAAAATGTTTGATGTCAGATGCAGCGTCAAATCAGTTAAGGGTTTTTGTTCTGCCGGTTACAAAGTAGGCGACCATTTCTTCATTAAAAACGGCGTCATGCTGGAAGCGGGGGAACCGAAAGGACTTTGCATCTACGCCGTGGGCGGATTATTGCCGTATCTTACGGCTTACTGCAGACAGACGCCGGATGGCGACTGGATTAACAACAAAAAAGAGCTGCAATGTCCCGACAACGACAACGCCGTAATCTTCTCGCTGGAAAGAATCAAAAAATAGCAGGAGTAAGGACAGACAAATTCATTACACCGCATCAGGTAACGCAGCGCCGGCCTTCACGCTTCACGCTTTACTGGATACGAGACCCGCTTCACGCCTTCCGTCTTAAGTCTTAGGTTTTAGGCCTTCAGCCTTGTATATTAACTCCATGTTTAGTAACCATCGATATGTTAGAAGATCGTAACACATGATGGTGTATTTGGTCGGGTAACAGATCGCC
>DSAV01000053.1 GCA_011046295.1 Deltaproteobacteria bacterium
ATGAATGTCGGGCAGATTTTGGAAACACATTTAGGGTGGGCTTCTAAAACAATTGGAGAAAATATAAACGAACTTTTAGAAAAGAACTTTAATCTGAACGACGTTAAGAGCGAATTGAAAAAAACATACTCATCGCCTGACTTTGACAAGTTTATTGAAGAAGCTTCCGTTGACGAGATAAAGAGTTTTGTCGGAAAGCTAAAGAAAGGGTTGCTTGTGGCCACTCCCGTGTTTGACGGCTGCTCCGAAGGCGAGATCAGGGAGATGCTGGAAAAGGCAAATTTGCCTGAAAAAGGCCAATCAATTCTTTTTGACGGCAGAACCGGTGAGCCTTTTGAGCAGGAAGTGACAGTCGGCAGTATCTACATGATGAAGCTCCATCACCTGGTGGATAATAAAATACACGCACGTTCGATAGGTCCTTATTCTCTGGTTACCCAACAGCCGCTGGGCGGCAAAGCTCAGTTCGGCGGACAGCGACTCGGCGAAATGGAGGTTTGGGCGATGGAGGCATACGGCGCGGCCTATACCTTGCAGGAATTTCTTACGGTAAAATCAGATGATGTGGCGGGTAGAACCAGGATTTACGAATCCATAGTCAAAGGAGAGCACACATTTGAACCAGGCCTGCCGGAATCCTTTAACGTTCTGGTAAAGGAATTGCAGAGTTTAGGCTTGGATGTCGAGTTAATTGAAGAAGAGGATGAAATTGTTGAGCAACCATAACGGCAAGTGTGGTTGTGCAATGTGATAATATAAACAAGGTTTTTAAAATACGGGGGAAAATCCGTGGAAGACGTTTTTAGCTATTTCGAGAAGCCGAAAAATCCGGTCAGATTCAATGCGATAAAAATATCCATTGCTTCACCGGAAAAAATTATTTCGTGGTCGCATGGCGAAGTTAAAAAACCGGAGACAATAAATTACCGGACATTCAAACCGGAAAGGGACGGACTATTTTGCGCCAAGATTTTCGGTCCGGTTAAAGATTATGAATGTCTTTGCGGGCGATATAAGAGAATGAAACACCGCGGAGTAGTATGTGAAAAGTGCGGAGTGGAAGTAATTCAATCAAAAGTTCGCCGCGAAAGAATGGGACATATTACATTGGCTACTCCGGTGGCGCATATTTGGTTTTTGAAGAGCTTGCCCAGTCGTATTGGTAATGTTCTGGACGTGACACTTAAAGAACTGGAAAAGGTGCTTTATTTTGAATCATGGATTGTTCTTGATCCCAAGGATACGCCGCTAAAGAAAAAAGAGCTTCTTACTGATGAGGAGTATATCGATGCTCGCGAAACATACGGTGATTCCGGATTTGTGGCCGGTATCGGAGCGGAAGCCATAAGGCAGCTTCTGGAAGAAATAGAATTGGAATCACTCTATGAAGAATTGCGCGCAGAAGCGATTACGGCAGTTTCGGACACGAAGAAAAAGAAACTCGTGAAAAGATTAAAAGTAGTGGAAGCGCTGCGTAAGTCCGGCAATAAACCGGAGTGGATGGTTTTAACCGTGCTTCCCGTTATTCCGCCTGATTTAAGACCATTGGTCCCCCTGGACGGAGGGCGCTTTGCCACATCAGACCTTAATGATTTATACCGCAGAGTTATCAACAGAAATAACAGGCTGAAGCGTTTGCAGGAACTCAACGCGCCTGAAATTATTATACGTAACGAAAAGCGTATGCTGCAGGAAGCCGTTGATGTTCTTTTTGATAACGGTCGCCGCGGCCGGGCGATTACCGGCACGAACAAAAGACCGCTTAGGTCTTTATCGGATATGCTTAAAGGAAAGCAGGGTCGTTTCCGCCAGAACTTATTGGGGAAAAGAGTTGATTACTCCGGCCGATCGGTTATTACTGTCGGTCCTGATTTGAGATTACATCAATGCGGCCTTCCCAAAAAGATGGCATTAGAACTTTTCAAGCCTTTTGTCTACAACAGATTATTGGAGAAGGGCTACGTGACCACCGTAAAAAGCGCCAAAAAAATGGTGGAAAAAGAAACATCAGAAGTTTGGGATGCCGTAGATGAAGTTGTGCGGGAATATCCGGTTATTTTGAATAGAGCTCCTACGCTGCACCGTCTGGGAATGCAGGCGTTTGAGCCGGTTTTGATCGAAGGAAAGGCAATACAGTTGCATCCATTGGTCTGTACGGCTTTTAATGCTGATTTTGACGGCGACCAGATGGCCGTCCATGTTCCTTTGTCTGTCGAGGCGCAGACGGAAGCGCGGGTGCTTATGATGTCTACGAATAACATTCTTTCTCCTGCCAGCGGTAAACCGGTTATCGTTCCCAGCCAGGACATCGTTTTGGGAATTTATTTCCTCACGCGCGCCAAAACTGGCGTGAAAGGCGAGGGGATGATTTTTTCCTCACCGGAGGAGGTGCGTAGCGCTTTTGATGCTGAGGCTGTTGACCTGCATGCGCGCATCAAAGTACGCATCGATTCGCAGCTAAAGGAAACAACTGTGGGAAGAGTAATCATCTATGAAATCATTCCTGAGGAACTTTCGTTCGATACTATCAATAAATTAATGAATAAAAAGGAACTCGCTAATTTAATTGACCATTGCTACCGCCTTTGTGGAGACAAAACAACTGTCTTGCTGGCCGACAGGCTCAAAGACCTTGGTTTTAAATACGCCACAATTTCCGGACTGTCTTTTGCCGTGGCTAATATGATTATTCCCGAGAACAAGAAAAATATCGTTTCGCAGGCGGATAAAGATGTATTGAAGATACAGAAGCAATACATGGAAGGATTGATTACGGACGGTGAGCGATATAACAAAGTCATTGATATTTGGGCTCAATCGACGGAAAAGATTGCTTCGGAAATGCTCAGCGGCATCAGTACGGAAGAAGTGGCTTTTGCTGACGGGAAAAAGCGCAAGATTGAAAGCTTCAACCCCATTTACATGATGGCGGATTCCGGTGCCCGCGGTTCCGGACAGCAGTTAAGGCAGCTGGCCGGTATGCGCGGACTGATGGCCAAACCCTCCGGGGAAATCATTGAGACGCCGATTACGGCAAATTTCCGCGAGGGGTTAAGTGTTTTGCAATACTTCATTTCCACGCACGGCGCACGCAAAGGTCTGGCAGATACTGCTTTAAAAACAGCAAATTCCGGTTATCTGACTCGCCGGCTGGTGGATGTCGCGCAAGATTGCATTATCACCGAGCATGATTGCGAAACGGTTGACGGTATTTATGTTTCCGCACTGATGGAAGGTGGCGAAATAATTGAAACCGTGGGAGAAAGAGTCTTGGGAAGAGTAGCGCTGCAGGAAATCAAAGACCCGTTTACCGGTGAAGTTATTGTTGAAGCCAATGAGTCAATTGATGAAACGCTGGCGGACAAAATTGATCGCGCCGGCATTGAAAGGGTAAATATCCGTTCGGTATTAACTTGTCGTTCAAAACACGGCGTTTGCGCCATGTGTTACGGGCGAGATCTGGCTCACGGACACCTGGTGAACATTGGTGAAGCGGTAGGAATTGTAGCGGCTCAGTCTATTGGTGAACCGGGCACGCAGCTTACGATGAGAACATTCCATATAGGTGGCACGGCTAAATTTGAGGAACACTCTACCTTGGAATCTCACCATGACGGCATGATAAAATTTGTCAATTTAAGCACAGTAAAAACAAGAGAAAATGATTACGTAGTCATGAATCGTCACGGAGAGATACATGTTCTGGATGAGCAAAAGAGAAGCCGCGGCAAGTATAGCGTCCCCTACGGTGCGCATTTGAAAGTAAAAGATGGGAGTGCCGTTAAGCGAGGGGAGTTGATTGCGGAGTGGGATCCTTTTTCCATTCCGATCTTGTCGGAAGTGGACGGAACGGTAAAATACGGTGACATAATTGAGGGGAAGACCATGCAGGAACAGGTCGATGAAGTCACCGGATTGTCTCGTAAGGTTATTATCGAATTCAGGGGTGGTGATGTAAGACCGCGAGTGACGCTTAAAGATAAAAAAGGTAAAACAGCAGTTATTCCCGGCACGAAATCCGTAGCACGTTACTTATTGTCGGTGGGGGTTAACATAGTTGTCTCCGAAGGTGATGAAGTCCGGGCGGGAGATATTATCGCGAAAATCCCCAGGGAAACGACAAAAACAAAAGATATCACAGGGGGTCTGCCTCGTGTCGCAGAGCTATTTGAAGCGAGAAAACCTAAAGATTTTGCTGTGATAAGTGAGATAGAGGGCGTTGTTTCTTACGGTAAGGATGCAAAAGGTAAGCGAAAAATAATTGTGACGCCGGAAGTGGGAGAAGAGAAGGAATATTTAATCGCCAAAGGTAAGCATATGAGTGTTCAGGAAGGGGATAGCGTGTCACCTGGAGATGCGTTGATGGACGGAGTTAACAACCCTCATGATCTTTTGGCTATCAAGGGAGAGAAGGCGTTGGCCAGATATCTGGTTGATGAAGTTCAGGAAGTTTACCGTTTGCAGGGCGTTAAGATAAACGACAAACACATGGAAGTCATTGTACGTCAGATGTTGCGAAGGGTTCGTGTTACTGATCCGGGAGATACCACATTCATTGCCGATGAGCAGGTTGAGCGTTATCGTTTTCAGGAAGAAAACGATAAGGTTCTCCAGCATGGAGGCACTCCGGCAACAGGAGAGCCTATGCTGCTGGGCATTACTAAAGCATCGCTTTCCACGCAGAGCTTCATTTCGGCTGCGTCATTCCAGGAGACGACGAGGGTGTTAACCGAAGCGTCACTTTCCGGCAAAACAGATTATTTAAGAGGCCTAAAGGAAAACGTGATTATGGGCAGATTGATCACGGCGGGCACCGGTTTAGTAATGTATCGCAAGTTGGGTATTAAGGTGCTTGATGAGGATAACGATTCCGAAAATTTGGAGCAACAAGTTATTTAAAAAGTGCTTGACATATACGGGGTTAATTGATAGCAGTACCGGATTTGCTGCTGAGAGCAGTCTAATAAGGATGGGAGCCTGGAGGGAAGATGCCGACAATCAGTCAATTAGTTCGGAAAGGCAGGGTAAAAATACAGAAAAAGACGAACACGCCGGCCTTGTCCGGTTCGCCACAGCGTCGCGGTGTGTGTGTTCGCGTATATACAACAACACCGAAAAAACCTAATTCAGCCCTGCGCAAAGTAGCGAGAGTTCGGCTCACTACCGGTTATGAAGTATCTTCGTATATTCCGGGAATAGGCCATAACCTCCAGGAGCATTCGGTTGTTCTGGTGCGTGGCGGCAGGGTGAAAGACCTGCCGGGAGTGCGCTACCATATCGTCAGGGGAACCCTGGATGCCGTTGGAGTCCAGAATAGAAAACAGGGCAGATCAAAATACGGGGCGAAAAAGCCGAGTTAAGCCTTAAGGATAATTAAATGCCGAGAAGACGAGAAATCGAAAAAAGAGATATTTTGCCGGATCCCAAATATCATAACAAACTGGTGGCAAAATTCATTAATTCACTTTTGAAACGCGGTAAGAAAAGTGTCGCGGAAAGCATTCTATACGGAGCTTTTGATATTATCGAAAAGAAAGTGAAAGAGCAGCCGGTAGAGTATTTTGAAAAAGCGGTTAATAATGTTAAACCGCTAATTGAAGTTAAATCCAGGCGGGTGGGCGGTTCCACTTATCAGGTACCTACGGAAGTATTGCCTTACCGGAGAACGGCACTCGCAATACGTTGGTTGATTAGCAATGCCCAGGAGCGTACGGAGAAGACAATGCGCGAAAAATTAGCGGGCGAACTTATTGACGCAGCCAATAACCGTGGTGGAGCCATTAAAAAAAGAGAGACGGTGCATAAGATGGCGGAAGCGAACAAGGCTTTTGCCCATTATAAATTTTAAC
>DSAV01000092.1 GCA_011046295.1 Deltaproteobacteria bacterium
AAGGTTATAAATCGTAAAAAGAGAGAATTATGTCCGAACTTTGAATCCTATGACATCATAATTCATGATAAATTTATAGCTTCCCAATACATAGAGTCACTGGGATTTCCCGTCCCCAAAACAATCGCGCTGATTAACAATAATTCTATTCTGTTGCCGAAATCAGGAAAAGAATTGCCCTTGGATTGTTTGTTGACCGAGAAGAAGAGAATATTCAGAGATTGTATCTGCAAGCCGGTAGCGGACGAGAAGGGTCATGGTGTTTTTCACCTGAAAATTAAACGGGGAAGTTTATTTTTAAATAATAACCGCTTTGAATTTCGGCAACTACCCAATTTGTTTTCCTCTTCGAAATACATCATTCAAGAAAGAGTTATTCAGCATAAAAATATGGCTGCTTTAAATCCCCATTGCGTCAATACAATAAGGCTGGTTACCTGTATCCATAAAGGTGATGTTGTCCCTTTTTCCGCCGTTGTTCGAATAGGAAGAAAAGGTAATATTACAGATAATTGGGATACAGGAGGCATTTTTGTCGGAGTAGATATAGAAAAAGGATGCTTAAAAAAAGATGGGTTTACTATGGAAATAAATGTTGGTAAAAGATACGAAATACATCCCGAAACGGCTATAAAATTTCACGGTTATAAAATACCCTTCTGCAATCAGGCTATTAATCTGGCGGTAAAGCTTCACAAATATTTTTACTGCACACATTCTATAGGGTGGGATATCGCAATAACGCCGAAAGGTCCTGTTTTCATTGAATGCAATCAAGGCTGGAGCCCCTATACGCATTTGCTTGTAGAAGATAATTTTATGGATAAATTTCGGGAAATGTTTAGCGGCAAGCAAGTGGCGTCTCAATCACACCATGGAACAGTGGCCGGAAATGAAATTCCATAAAACGATGGAAAAGGGCTGATTTGATTTTGCCATAAGCAATGCCGGCTCATTTTTGCGGATATTCTTGACATACAGCAGGACGTTTCCTATAATTTTTGCAAATACAAAGAAATTCTTGTAAAAATCCGCTTTGGCAAGAGGAGCGAAAGAACGTGAAGATTGGTATCCCCCGGGCGTTCTATTACCATTCATATCCGGGATTATGGGAGTGTTTTTTCCGGAAGCTCGGACATGAGCCGGTGGTTTCATCGCTTTCAACTCAAAAAACCCTGGAAACGGCTTCGGCACAGACAGAGACGGAAAACTGTCTTCCCCAGAAGCTGTTCGACGGGCATGTACTTTCACTCATCGGTAAAGTCGATGCTGTCTTTGTCCCCCGTATCCACTCCATCGTCAAAAAACATAATTGCTGTCCGCGCTTCGGCGCTCTTTTAGACGCAACCCGCGCGGGAATCGCCCGGGGGGTGCGCCTTGTCTCCACGGAAATCAACGAAACAGAGACGCCGCTCGCGAAAACCCTGCTCACGCTGGCAAGAACAAATCTTGGCGCGGACAGAAAGACGGCAAAAATCGCTGTAGCAGAGGCGCTCAAGGCCATGGAGCGCCATCATCGGGAAGAAGTTGCCGGTCAGCAGGCACAGGCAGGCAAACAGAAATACCTGCTGCTTGGTCACCCTTATACCCTGCACGACCAGTTTATCGCCGCGCCCATTGTCGACAAACTAAAACAACTGCAAACTCAACCGGAGCTGATGACCTTTGGCGATAACGATAAAGCTCCCGGCGATATTCTCTGGTGTGTCTTCGACAAAATGCACCACAAGCTGCAAAATATTGACAAGCGGCTTTACAGGGGGGTAATCCAGATAACCACTTTCAACTGCGGAGCGGACTCCATGATGGCTGAACGCTTCCGGCGCGTATGCAAACAAAAAGGCGTCCCCTATATGCTGCTGATGGTGGACGAACACACGGACAAAGCAGGACTGGACACGCGGCTGGAAGCTTTTGTCGACTCTTTGTCCTGGAAAGATTTGCCAATATGAAAGAACGCATGGCCATTCCCAACCTGGGCAATTATACGGTAGCTCTTGCTTCCATGGTAAAGGGCATGGGCGCCGAGCCCTGGTGGTCTACCTATACCAATGACCACGCGATGGCCCTGGGTATCGCCGCGGCGCCCGAATCCGTGTGCCTGCCCTTCAAGGCTCATCTGGGACACTTCATCGCAGCGGATGACGCGGGAGTGGAAAACGCCCTGATGGTCAACAGCATCGGTGCCTGCCGCCTGAATTACTACCGGGGGCTGCTTGAAGACACCCTCAAAGACATGAACCGGAATATCCGTGTTTTCGGCCTGGGATTCGACGGCTTCAAACCGCCCGTATTCCGCTACCTTGACCCGCCGATTATCCCTCTGCTGCGCGCCGTTTTTCTGGGGTTAGAAAAAGTCAAAACAATCGATACAATTGAAGTGGAAACAGCCCGCACCCGGGCGCGCGAAGAAAACACTGGCGAATCTTCCTTGCTGATGGAACAGTGCCTGCGTGAACTTTCCGAAATCAACAACAAAAAAGAGGTACAGCTTTTTCATAAGGATGTGCCGGGGCGGTTCGCGCGTATCGCTGTCAACAAAAGCCGTGAGCCTCTGCGCGTCGGACTCGTCGGTGAAGTTTCGCTGCTTCGCGACCGGCAGCTCAACCAGAACCTGGAGCAGGTTCTGGGGCACAGGGGAGTGGAAATTAGAAATTTCTTTTTGCTGGGCGGCGAGATTGGAAACAATTTCGGCATATCAATGGGCTACAAACAACAAACCGCCAAACAGCTGGCGGTGGTGGCCAGGCCCTATCTGGAAAGCGAAGTGGGGGGCCACGCCCGCGATTCGATAGCCCACACCATCAACTGCGCCCGCGCGGGCTTCGATGCCATGGTGCACGTCTGTCCGACCGGATGCATGCCGGAGGTAAGTATCCGGCCCATTTTGCGAAAGGTAAGTGGGGACATGAACATCCCCGTACTGGAACTTTCTTTCGATGAACATACATGCGCCCTGGGCATGGTCACCAGAGTGGAAGCTTTTCTGGATATCCTCTGGGCGCGCCGCGGCAGAGGCATGAAGACTTACAGCGCAGGGAGGAGCTTCTGATGCGACGCGGGTATCTTGGTATCGATGTGGGGTCGATCAGCACCAATGCCGTACTGTTCGATGACAGCCGGAACGTTCTTTTTACCTACTATGTACGCGTCAGCGGCAACCCCATTGACTCGGTAAAAAGATGCATAAAAGAGCTTGATAGCGTAATGCAAGACAAGAACATCGAAATCGCCGCTGTGTGCACGACCGGGTCGGGGCGGCAGCTCGTCGGCGCGCTGTTAGGGGCCGACGTGATAAAAAATGAAATATCGGCGCATGCCCGGGCGGCAATTGATCTGCACCCGGATGTGCGCACGATAATAGAAATAGGCGGGCAGGATTCAAAGATCATTATCATCGAAGATAAAACCGTGGTGGACTTTGCCATGAACCTTGTTTGCGCCGCCGGAACAGGCAGCTTTCTCGATTCCCAGGCGCGCCGGTTGGATATTTCCATAGAAGAGCTGAGCCGTCGCAGCATAACCGCGCCCCATCCCACGTCCATTGCCGGCCGCTGCACCGTGTTCGCCGAATCCGACATGATTAACAAACAGCAGACAGGGCACGCGCAGGAAGACATTCTCATGGGGCTTTGCCACTCGCTGGCCAGAAACTTCATTGGCAACGTGGCCAGAGGCAAGCCGATTCACGCGCCCGTGCTGCTCCAGGGCGGCGTCAGCGCCAACATGGGAATGTTGCGGGCGTTCGAAGACATTTTGGGATACAAGGTAATCGTTCCCCCATTCAATATGGTGATGGGCGCCTATGGGGCGGCGCTGCTGGCCATGGAGGCGGATGTTGCCGAAAGCCGCTTTCGCGGTATCAATATATGGCAGCACAACGTTTACACGCGTGGCATTGCCTGTGAAGATTGCCCTAACAACTGTGAAATAATTGAAATTATCGACACAGGCGAACTGGTTGGCCGCACCGGCGGCCGTTGCGGTAAATGGTAATTTTTTACCGGCAGCAATTTTGAGGTGGCATTACCTTTATTTCTTCGGTTTCAGCCTGCCTGAGAAGAGAGACTAAAAAACACATTGTTCCTAAGCGCACCTAAAAGGCTAGCACAACGACAGGAAATCTCTCACCGGCACTCCTTTACATCACTTTTATTATTTAATTATTGTCACATTTTTCTCAAATAATCGTATATATTATTAAAGAACGGGAATGCGGATAGTAACATGTATAATCCTTTCAGCAAAAGCGGTAACAATGAATGTAATGCATTAGTTGCAAAGGCGGTGAGCGGCGATGCTCAATCCCTTGAGGAAATTATCCGCCTCCACCAGGCATGGATATATAACATAACACTCAGGATGGTTTTTCATCCTCATGACGCACAGGATATCACTCAAGAAATCCTGATAAAAATTATTACCAAGCTCGCGACCTATGATTCAGAAAAAGCCTCGTTCCGGACGTGGCTTTACCATATCGTGGCCAACCATATTCTGGACATGAAGAAGCAAAAATACGAGCGCGCGGCTACCAGTTTTGAAGATTACTATAATCATGCCCAGTTTCCGGATGAAAACCCTGAAACATATCCCGGCCACGAAATGCTGATTGAAGAATCAAAAATCGCCTGTTACGTCGGCTCACTTCTTTGTTTTGACCGGCGGCAGCGCCTGGTCTTTATCCTTGGGGCAATATTCAATGTAGATGATGCTCTCGGAGGCGAAATTATCGGCATCTCCAAAACCAATTTTCGTCAAATTCTTTCGCGTTCACGGAAAAAGCTGTACAACTTCGTCAGTCAAAATTGCGGCCTGCTGGATGACAAAAATCCCTGCCACTGTTCCACGAAACTTTTAGGTCACATTAAGGCCGGGTGGCTCAAGCCCAATAAAATAACATTCTGCAGAGCCGAAACCCAAACAGTAAGTGATGTGATCGACATTGATGATTTCAGAGACTCATCCTACGGCAAGTATATTCAAATCTTCCGCGGGCACCCTTTCTACAAGGGTAAGGACTTTACATCCTGGGTTCGCCAAACTATCGAGAATGAAGAGTTTAAAAGGATTTTTCACTTTAATTAGGACTTGATTACATTCAAAAAGGAGCACAAATATGGAAAAGAAAGTAAGCGAAGCGATGTGGAACGCACTTCAAAAGCAGTTGGGTTATAATGATGATGAAATGAAGCTATTTCGAAACAATCCCCGCAACGAAAGCATAATATTAAAACTTCCGGCGCTATTAAACATGAAATTTATTTTCGAAGTCGTGGAATCCCATGGGTGCGGCTGCAATCATAAAAAAGGCGATAAAATTTATTTTGACGGCGCGGGGCAATTGATACCCGAAATAAGCCCCAAGAGAATTTGCGCGTTTTCTATTGCTGCCGTATCGCAGTTGATCTTTACAGCCCAGGAACTTGTTTACGCGGGAGTCGATCCGAATGAAATGCGGCTAAATAAAGTCGGCTGTTATGATGTGGGTGTCAATTGCGGCGGTTGGGGAAACATTGTTCTTGCCTTTAGGGCGGAAAATATTTCCCCTTTATAATCAGACGGCAGAGCGGTAGAGATCATTTGTTCATCGGTAGTTTTTATTTCGTCGGCTTGAGCCGGTTGTCCATTCCGGTAAAGCCGCAATCGGGCTGGTAGCAGGTCACGTTCAGAAACTCGCATTTCTGCTTGCAGGAAGGGCAGGCCTCG
>DSAV01000112.1 GCA_011046295.1 Deltaproteobacteria bacterium
CTGTTCTCGCCATAGCCGTGGCCGACGCCATCATCCGCAACAGGCCTTATCAGGATTCCCTGCGGGAAATCGGCCGCCGTTATCCCGACGCCGGTTACGGCGGGTACTTTTACAGCTGGCTTTTTTCGGCAAAACCCCGTCCGTATAACAGTTGGGGTAACGGTTCGGCAATGCGCGTAAGCCCGGTCGGGTTTGCTTTTGATTCCGCCGACGAAGTGCTCGCGCAGGCGAAAAAAAGCGCTGAAATCACGCATAATCATCCGGAAGGGATAAAGGGCGCTCAGGCGGCAGCGCTGGCTGTTTTTTTGTCCCGGAAGGGGAAAAGCAAAAAAGAAATACGCCGGGAAATAAAAAGCCGGTTCAAATACGACTTGTGCAGAACGGTAGAGGATATCAGGCCTGGTTATTTTTTTGATGTTTCCTGCGCAGGCACAGTGCCGGAAGCCATTATTGCTTTTCTGGATTCCTCATCGTATGAAGACGCGATCCGCAACGCCATATCGCTGGGCGGAGATGCTGATACGCTCGCCTGCATTACCGGCGCAATAGCCGAGGCTTTCTATAAAGAAATTCCAAAGATGATTGTGGAGAAAGTGAGAAAAAAATTGCCTGATGATTTATTGGAGATTGTTAATTCTTTCCACGCGAAATATATTGACAGTTGAAAACAACCACGGATAATTCTCAGAGATTCTCCATAATCACGCCTTTTTCCCGTAATATCCTGATTACAGTGTCCGGGTCCTCCACGGTGAAGCCGATATTCCACCATTTGTAGCGGATGTGCGTGATAAATATTTTATCACGTTTGTATCGCTGAAAATCCTTGGGAAACCAGGTTTTGAAATCGCCGGTGCCGTGAAAGCGGAATTTGCCGTTCCAGATGGTAGATTTTTTCACGACGATCTTCTCGATATCGGAGAGCAATACGAGCCGGTCGCGCTCGAAAAAACTGTAGCGGCGGAAAAGAATACTGCCGTGTTTAATTTCTACCAGTGAATCGGAGTAAATTACATTTTTAGGTTTCATCTTTGAGGTGTGCCGCAGTTTTTATTTGTCATTGCGAGTCCGCTGCGGCGGACGTGGCAATCTTTATATTGACATATGTTTACGAGATTGCTTCGTTCGCTTTGCTCTCTCGCAAAGACATTCCTATACGCCTTTGCCGCGCGCGAGAACCGAATTAGCGTGAGCGCTCAGGCCTTCCATTTCGGCAAAGCGGGCTGTTTGCGGGCCCAGCTTCGCCAGCGCCCGAGGAGTAAACGAGGAAACACTCATGCGCTTGACAAAATCATAAACACCCAGAGGCGAAGAAAAGCGCGCTGTGCCGGAAGTCGGCAAAATGTGATTGCCGCCGGCCAGATAATCACCCAGCGCTTCGGGCGTGTAGGAACCTAAAAAGACAGAGCCCGCGTTTTGCACCCGCTTTAAAATTTCCGCCGGGTTTTCCACCATAAGTTCCAGGTGCTCCGGAGCGAAATCGTTGGCCAGTTCCACGGCCTGATTCAAATCTTTAGTAATAATTATCGCGCCGTAATTATTGAGAGATTTTTTTATTATCTTTTTTCTTTCCAGCGTTTTCATCTGCTCATCGATTTCTTCGGTTACTTTTTGCGCGAAGGATTCTGAAGTAGTAAAAAGAACCGCCGCCGCCATTTCATCGTGCTCGGCCTGCGAGAGCATATCCGCCGCCGCGAAAGAGGCGCTTGCCGTTTTATCAGCGATAATCAATATTTCACTGGGGCCGGCAATCATATCGATGCCTGTCTGGCCGAAGACAAGTTTTTTTGCCGCCGCGACATAAGCGTTGCCCGGGCCCACAATTTTATCCACACGGGGAATTGTTTTTGTGCCGTAGGCCAGAGCGGCAATCGCCTGCGCTCCGCCGATTTTTAAAATACGCTTCACGCCGCAAATATCCGCCGCCGCCGCGATCAGCGGATTTATTTTTCCTTCTTTGGCTGGAGTAGCAATAATTATTTCTTTTACTCCGGCGATTTTAGCGGGGATGGCCGCCATGAGCAGCGTGGAAGGGTAAAAAGCCTTTCCGCCGGGAGCGTAGATTCCAACTCTTTGCAGGGGCACAACCCGCTGGCCTAATTCAACCCCTTCTTCGTCTTTTAAAGACCAATCGTGATTAACCTGATGGCGATGATATTTCTCTATGCGCGCCGCCGCCAATTTTAAAATTTCCAAATCTTGCGGACTAACCTCCGCCAGCGCTTCCTTTTTTTCTTTGTCCGATACTTCTATTGTTTTAACGGTTAATTTGTATTTGTCGAATTTGCTTGTATATTTAAATAAAGCTGTGTCACCGCTCGCGGCAACATCTTTTACTATCCGCGCTACTGCCGATAAAAGTGCGGGAGAAAACGTTCCCCCTCTTTGACGCAGTTTTTGGAAAAAAGATTTAAATTTCTTATCGTCGGCATTGATAATTTTCATTTTAACCCGCCACCCTTTTAATATTTGCGCCCACGGCGGAAAACTTTTTTTCTATTTGCTCATAGCCGCGGTCGAGATGATAAACGCGCGAAATTTCCGTTGTTCCCTTGGCGACCAGCGCCGCCAGAATTAATGATGCCGAAGCCCGCAGGTCGGTGGCCATAACCGGCGCGCCGCGCAGTTGGGGCACACCGCGCACAATCGCGTTATTGCCCTCGATAGTAATATCCGCGCCCATCCTGGCAAGCTCGCTTACATGCATGAAGCGGTTTTCAAAAACAGTTTCTGTAATCACGCTCAGGCCGCCGCCGATGGACATATAGGCCATCATCTGCGCCTGCAGGTCGGTGGCAAAACCGGGGTATGGCAGTGTCTTGACATCGACGCTGTTGATTTTTTTTGTTCCTATCGCTTTCAGGCCGCCTTTGGCAGGCGATATTTTCATGCCTGTGTCGCGCAGTTTATTGATAAGAGCTTCCAGATGCTGCGTTTTGCAGCCCAGGATATTTAATTCGCCGCGCGTCATGCCTGCGGCGATCATGAAAGTGCCTGCTTCGATACGGTCAGGGATAATTGTGCCTTCGGTGGGTTTGAGCGAGGTTACACCTTCGATTTTTATCACGTCGGTTCCCGCGCCGCTGATTTTCGCGCCCATGCCGTTTAGCACTTCCGCCAGATTGACGACTTCCGGCTCGCAGGCGGCGTTGCGCAGAATGGTTGTTCCCTGGGCAAGAGTCGCGGCCATCATCACGTTTTCCGTGCCGGTGACCGTGGAAATATCAAAATATATTTCCGCGCCTTTCAATTTTTTGGCTTTGGCTTCAATGTAGCCTTCTTTGATCTCGATTTTCGCTCCCATTTCCTCAAGGGCTTTGATGTGCAGATTCACCGGCCTCGCGCCGATGGCGCAGCCGCCGGGCAGTGATACGCGCGCCACGCCCATGCGCGCCACGAGTGGTCCCAAAACCAAAACAGAAGCCCGCATTGTTTTCACCAGTTCATAGGGGGCGACACAGCTGGTGATTTTGTCCACGTTGATTTGAAGCGTTTCTTCGCCTTCGATTTGCGCGCCTAAATTGCGCAGAAGTTTTTTGATTGTTCTGATGTCCATCAGGTCGGGGATGTTATGAAAAGTGTTGGTTCCTTCCGTAAGGAGCGCCGCCGCCATGACCGGCAGCGCGGCGTTTTTCGCTCCGCTGATTAGCACATCCCCGTGCAGGGATTTTCCGCCCTGAACAATAATTTTATCCACTTATCTTTTCCTTCCTTTGATGACGCGGTCGTGCCCCGCGTAATCGCGCCGCACGTCAATATTTTCGAAAAATCCGCTCTCTTGCATAATAGCGCGTATTTTTTCGGCTTGTGGCGCGCCGATTTCCATGATCAGCCATCCGTCTTCTTTCAGATGGTTTTTTGACTGATATATCAATTTTTCGTAAAATTCCACACCTGTTTGCCCGGCAAAAAGCGCGATTTTCGGTTCAAAATCTTTCACTCCGTGTGGAAGCATCTCATACTCCGTCGCGGAAATATAAGGCGGATTGGAGATGACAATATCAAAAAGTCCTTTCACCGGCGCGAATAAATCACCTTTGAGAAATTCAATATGCTTTTCCAGTCCCAGATTGCGGGCGTTTTTTTTGGCAATTTTGAGAGCGGCGGCGGATATATCCGTTGCTGTTATTTTACCTGCAGGAATTTCTTTGGCCAAAGCCAGTGCAATGGCGCCGCTGCCGGTGCCGATATCTAAAATTCTAATAACCGATGGTTTGATTTTGCACGTCTCGTCGTATTTTTTGTCATTCCGGCCCCGCATACGCAGGGTAAACATCCGGCCGGAATCCAGTCTGGATGCCGGATCAAGTCCGGCATGACCGTTGTCACCCGTGAATTCGCTGGGAGGTAGTTCGTTGATGAGTGATTCGTAATGTTTTGCAACCTTCAGGACTTCTTCAACAGTCACTTCCGTATCCGGCCGGGGAATCAGAACATCTTTGTTTACTTCCAGCGTAAAAGACCAGAATTCCTTGCGCCCGGTAATGTAGGCCACCGGTTCCCATTTAAGCCTGCGGGAAACCATTTTTTTGAAAGGGGCCAGTTGGGTTTTACTAATTTGTCTTTCTGGATTTTTCAGAAATTCAAGACGATCGCATTTAAGGAAAAAAGCCAGCAAAACTTCCGCGTCGAGGCGTGCGGTTTGAATTCCCGCGGCTTCCAATTCACGCGTTGCATCATTTAAAATTTCCCGAACAGTCATGTTGGAAGGATTAGTTTATTTTGGCGATAAAAACAAGGTCAACAAGAGGCGTGATGTTTTAACCCTGTTTCTGCAAAGTGTCTGCCTGATAGTGCGAAGCCAGGGCGTCGATAACGGAGCTCATATTTCCTTCCAGGAAATTATCCAGATCATAGCGTGTTAAATTGATGCGGTGGTCGGTTATGCGTCCCTGCGGAAAGTTGTAGGTACGGATGCGCTCCGAGCGATCACCCGAGCCCACCTGGCTTTTGCGCGTCTGCGCCTGCTCCGCGTTTTGTTTTTGCACCATGGCATCAAGAAGCCTTGCCCGCAGAACCTTCATCGCCTTAACTTTGTTTTTGAGCTGTGATTTTTCATCCTGGCAGGTAACGACTAAGCCTGTCGGTATGTGTGTGATGCGCACCGCGGAATCGGTGGTGTTGACGCTCTGGCCGCCGTGTCCCGTGGAACGGTAGACGTCAATGCGTAACTCATTGGGGTCAATCTTCAATTCCACTTCTTCCGCTTCCGGAAGAATTGCTACAGTCACAGCGGAGGTATGAATACGCCCCTGCGTTTCGGTAACCGGCACGCGCTGGACGCGGTGCACGCCGCTTTCGTACTTCAGGCGGCTGTAAGCGCCTGTGCCCTCTATTTGGGCGATTATTTCTTTGTAGCCGCCGAGGCCGCCGGCGGAAGAGGAAGTGAGCACTTCCACGCGCCATCCCTGAGCTTCGGCATAACGCGCATACATACGGAATAAGTCAGCGGCAAAAAGACTTGCCTCATCCCCGCCGGTTCCCGCGCGGATTTCCAAAAAAACATTTTTATCGTCATTGGGGTCTTTCGGCAAAAGGAGAATCTTTATTTTTTCTTCCAGCTCAGATTGCTCCTGCTGCAGTTGCGGCATCTCATCGCGGATCATCGCCTTTAGCTCATCGTCATTTTCCGCCAGAAGCCCTTTATATTCTTCAATACGCGCTATC
>DSAV01000158.1 GCA_011046295.1 Deltaproteobacteria bacterium
CGGTGGTGGTTTCACGTGAGGCACAAGTGGTTGTTGACCGCGGTCGCGGCCAATCGAAGTGCGAACGTTGGAGAAATATAAGGAAACTTATAAGTATCAAGGGAGTGTGGATTATGCCGACATATGAATATAAATGTACCGGCTGTGGTCTAAATTTCGAAAAGCAGCAAAGCATGAAAGACGAACCGGTTAAAGTATGTCCGGAATGCAAAGCGCAAGTGCAAAGGCAGATAAGTGGCGGCAGCGGGTTTATTTTTAAAGCATCGGGCGCCACGCGGCGTGATTCGAATAAAAGTTGCGCGTTTGAAGAAACAGGAAAAACCTGCTGCGGCGCTAATAAGCGCTGTACAGACGCGCCCTGCGGAGATTAAAAATATGGGTACAAAAAAATTTAAACATATTTATGGCCCGGTGGCGTCCCGGCGTTTGGGGCGTTCCCTGGGTATCGATTTGATTCCGCATAAAACATGCAGTTATGACTGCATCTATTGTCAGTTGGGCAGAACCACCTGCAAGACCGTTGAAAGACGTGAATACGTACCGACGAATGATGTTCTGGAAGAGCTGCGCGAAAAACTGTCAGCAGGCGTACCCTGCGATTACATCAGTCTTGCCGGTTGCGGGGAGCCGACTTTGCATTCATCTATCGGCAAGATTATCGAAAACATAAAAGAAATGACTAAAATTCCTGTCGCAGTTTTGACTAATGGCTCTTTACTGTATCTTCCCGAAGTTCGCGATAGCCTGATGAAAGCGGATCTCGTGATTCCCTCGTTGGACGCGGGGGATGAGGACATATTTCAATATGTCAATCGTCCACACAAGAATATTTCTTTTGATTTGATGATCAATGGCCTGATTGATTTTACCCGGCAATTTTCCGGCCATGTATGGTTAGAAATTCTTTTAATTTCCGGCGTTACGGGTATGGCCGCGGAGGTGAAAAAAATTGCCGCGTGGGCAAAAAAAATCAGCGCAGAGAAGATTCAGCTAAATACGGTGGACCGCCCGGCCGTGGAAGATTTTGCCTGCGCCGTGGAAAAAAAACAGATGGAAAAACTCGCCGGATTATTTTCGAAAACGGTAGAAATTATCGGCGGAGCGCAAAGCGCTAACATTCCTGAAGAAACGTATCAGGATACAGCAGACGCGGATATATTAACCCTGCTAACCAGAAGACCAAGCACGCTTTCCGGTATTTGCGCCGGATTGGGATTGCACCCGCATGACGCGGCCAAAAGGCTTCAGCGTCTTCTTGAAGAAAAAGCAATCACGACAATACGTGCCGACCATGATTTGTTTTATACGCCGGTCGGGAAATAAACGGAAAGCCATGATGAAAAAATGATGGAAAAAGAAATAATCGAAAACCATAACCGCTTTTTAGAACGCGTAGCTTTGTATAAGGAATATGGATACGATATTGAAAAAGAAAGGTTTTTCATCATTGAAAAGGCTCGCCCTGTATCCGGGGCAATTCTGGAAGCTGGTACAGGGAAAGGATATTTTACATTGGCGCTGGCGCGGGAAGGTTATACTTTTACCTCTTTTGATATTTCTGACGAGGAACAAAAATATGCCCGCCTCAACCTGACGTATCATGGCTTGGAGGAGCGGGTGCATTTCGACATAGCTGATGCGGAATGGCTGCCTTATAACGACGCTTCTTTTAATGTTATCTTTGCGGTCAATATGATTCATCACCTTTCTTCCGTGCGAAAGGTTTTTGATGAATTTATCAGAATTTTATCTCCACAAGGGAAGATAATACTGAGCGATTTTAACGACAGAGGATTTGTTTTGCTCGATGAGATTCACGCGCTTGACGGCAGGAGGCATGAGGTGACCGGCACAATAGATGAAGCCAGAGCAAAATTGACCGAGCGCGGGTTTATGATGAAAGAATACAACAGCGAAATGCAGTATGTCATTGTAGCTTCCAGCGCATCGGTATAATGAAACAAAACACTTTGCCAGGATTATGCGCAATGTAAATATTTGTTAAATTGGTTGAAAACAGCAGCATGAATACAAGTGAAGATGTGAAAAAATACATAGAAACATGCCAGGAAACATTCTGGCAGAATATTTTCCGCTTCGAGGCCGAATACCTTGTTTCGAGGCTGGAGAATTGTCATGATGTTTTAAGTGTAGGGTGCGGTCCCGCAGCTATAGAAGGAAAATTGAGCGAATACGGTTTTAATGTGACCGGTCTGGATGTTTCCGCCGAAGCGCTAAAATGCGCGCCGGACAGTGTCAGAAAATTCGCGGGGCGCGCTGAAGAAATGCCGTTTGCGGAATTTTCTTTTGACGCTGTCATTTATGTTGCCTCGCTGCAATTCATCGAGGATTACCGAAAGGCGCTGCAACAATCGTTTAGGGTTTTAAGGCCTGAAGGCAGGATTATAGTTATGCTGCTTAACCCTAAGTCTGATTTTTTTAAGCAAAGACGTCTGGAGCCTGATTCGTACGTAAATCTTATCAGGCATACTGACTTGTGTGAGATAGAAGATGCCGCAGGAAAGTTTTTTGATATAAAAACGGAGTATATTCTAGGGGTTAGAGACGAAAAGATATTTGTGAGCAAATCCCCGGATGAAGCGGCTCTATACGTTATTTTGGGTAAGAAAAGATAATAAAAAATGAATAGAAATCGTGAAGTGGACAGCGCGAGGCGTTTGTTAGGAATAACTAAAAAAGGCACGGCAGAAGATGCCAAGAAAAAATATCGGGAATTGGCCAAAATATGGCATCCCGATGTTAATAAAAACCAAGAAGCGCATGGTAAAATGCAGGCGCTGAACAAGGCTTATGCTTTGCTTATGAAAGAAGAATTTGGAGTTCTCGATATATGGGAAGACTATAACCGATGGTGGTGGCGGCAGTACGGAAACGATCCGATATGGGGTAATTATTATCCTGCAGAGACTCCCGTGGAAAAAAATAAAAAGAAAAAAATAATTGAAGAAAAAGATATTTAACGGCAAAGAAAAAGAGGGTTTGATGAACGAACTTGTTATTATCAGCGGGAAGGGCGGAACAGGCAAAACCAGTGTCACGGCGTCATTCGCAGCGCTGGCCAAGCGGCCGGTTATTTGCGACTGCGATGTGGACGCGGCTGATTTGCATTTGGTGCTGGCGCCAAAAAATATTGAAGAACATGAATTTTTAAGCGGTCATGAAGCGGTAATTCGCCAGGATGACTGTATCGGCTGCAGAATTTGTCAGGATGTATGCCGTTTTGACGCGGTAAAGACTAAGCAAGCCGGCAACGGAAATATTCTGTTTTCCATCGACCCCGTTTCCTGTGAGGGGTGCGGTGTGTGCGTGCATTTTTGCCCGGAAAAAGCAATTGATTTTCCCGAGAGGATGTGCGGAAAATGGTTTGTTTCTGAGACGCGCTGCGGTCCGATGGTGCACGCGCGTTTAGGGGTGGCCGCGGAAAATTCCGGCAAACTTGTGTCCACTGTGCGCCGTGAAGCCCGTCAGTTGGCCGAAGACCATAATCATAACCTGGTAATTGTGGATGGTCCGCCCGGTATCGGCTGTCCGGTAATCGCTTCGCTCACCGGCGCGTCGCAGGTTTTGGTGGTTACGGAACCGACTGTTTCGGGAGAACACGATCTGGGAAGAGTGCTTTCTCTTACCCGGCATTTTCAAATCCCCGCGGCTGTTTGTGTCAACAAGTGGGATATCAATCCGGAGATGACCGAAAAAATTGAAGTAAAAGCTTCCGCTTCGGGAGCAAAAATCGCCGGGCGAATCAGATACGACAGTGCCGTCACCCGCGCGCAGATCGAACAAAAAGCGGTTGTGGAAATACAAGCGGCATGCGCTGAGGATATTATACAAATCTGGAAAAATCTTAATTTGCAGGAGGAAGTAAATTAGCATGGAAGTGATTAGGTTGGATGAGCTTTATTTAACCGCAATGGAACATGTAGACGACCCGCGCAATATGGGGCCTCTTCAAGAATTCAACGGGCACGCAAAAATTACCGGCCCCTGCGGCGATACTATGGAGTTCTGGATTCAGGTGCAGGAAGGCTCAATTAAAAAAGCTTCATTTATCACTGATGGTTGCGGCCCGTCTATCGCCAGCGGCTCGATGACCACTTGTTTGGCGCAAGATAAGAAAGTAGGTGAGGCAAAATCCATCAGCCAAAAAGACGTTTTAGAGGCACTGGAAGGCTTGCCCGATGAATCTCAGCACTGCGCTCTTCTGGCGGCAAATACTCTGAAGGCCGCCTGTGAGGATTATCTGAAAAAGCAAAAAAATCAGGAAAGGATTTAGACGGAAAAATGGAAGAGAAAAAAACATGCGATTCATGCGGAGATAACAGTTGCTCAGCGAAAAATCAAAATAAAGACGAAAGTCCGGAAGAATACGCGGATCGTCGCAAATTGCAGGCGACGCTGTGCCGCATCAAGCATAAAATTATTGTTCTTTCCGGAAAGGGCGGAGTGGGCAAAAGCACTGTTGCTGTTAATCTGGCGACGGCACTGGCACTTAATGGTCTGAGTGTTGGTTTGCTTGACGTTGATATTCATGGACCCAGCGTTCCTACAATGCTGGGTTTGGAAAATGAACATCTGCAAGGCAATCCAGGCGGTCTTTTGCCTGTAGAATTTGGTGGTTTGAAAGTAATGTCGCTGGGGTTCCTTTTGCAGAACCCGGATGACGCGGTTATCTGGCGCGGGCCGATGAAAATGAGCGTTATTAAACAGTTTTTAACGGATGTGCAATGGGGTGATCTGGATTATCTAGTTGTTGATGTGCCGCCCGGCACGGGTGACGAGCCTCTGTCAATTTGCCAGCTGATTCAGCCGCTCGACGGCGCGGTGATTGTAACCACGCCGCAAAAAGTGGCGGCGGTAGATGTGCGCAAATCCATCAGTTTTTGCCGCAGGCTTGATGTGCCGGTGTTGGGCGTTGTGGAAAATATGAGTGGCTTTGTTTGCCCAAAATGCGGTGGGGTAACGCAGATTCTTCCTGAAGGTGGCGGTAAGAAAATAGCCTCTGACATGAACGTGCCTTTTTTAGGAGCTATTCCCATGGACCCGGCTGTTTCACGTTCCGGCGATTCCGGGAAGGTTTTTGTTTACCATGAATCTAAAACTCCCACGGCAATAATTATGCAGAAGATAATAGATCAGATAATTGATTCAGATAAAACAAAAAAATTAAATTCATAAAATCAGGAGGAAAATAATATGAAAATTGCAATACCATTAGCCGAAGGCAAGCTGGCCCAGCATTTTGGGCACTGTGCAAGTTTTGCTATCGTTGACGTGGATATGGAAACAAAAAAAATAATCAAACGAGAAGATATTGCCGCGCCTGAGCATCAGCCCGGCCTTCTGCCGCCTTGGCTGGCCGAGCGCGGCGCTAAAGTGATTATCGCCGGTGGCATGGGCAGCCGGGCACAGGATTTGTTTGCACAGCAGGGAATTGCCGTGATTGTCGGCGCAGCGGCAGACACGCCTGAGGGTATTGTTAATGAATATCTTGCCGGCACGTTGAAAGGCGGAGATAATCTCTGCGATCATTAAAAGGAGAATTGCTATGGCTTCAGCAAATTTGAACGCTGTGGACAGAATTGAAATTCTGACCTTACAGGATAAC
>DSAV01000104.1 GCA_011046295.1 Deltaproteobacteria bacterium
GCTGCTTCCGCCATGGCGGAAGCTCCGTCATACATTGATGCGTTGGCGATTTCCGTTCCGGTAAGACGCGCGATCATTGTCTGGTATTCGTAAATCGCCTGAAGGATGCCTTGGCTTATTTCCGCCTGGTAGGGAGTGTAGGCGGTGTAAAATTCCGCGCGCCCCACAAGATGGCTGACAACGGAGGGAATGTAGTGCTCGTAGGCGCCGGCGCCGGTTAAATTAATACGCGGCAGACGGTTGCGTTTGCCGATTTCCCGCATCAGGCCCAGCGTTTCCTGTTCGGAAAGCGCGGGCGGCACGCCGGGAATTTTTTTCAGGCGGAATTTTTGGGGAATGTCGGCAAAGAGCTCTTCAATGCTGCCGATACCGATGGCCGCCTGCATTTGTTCGATGTCTTCTCTCGTATGCGGGCAGTAGTCCATATTTAGTGTTTTTCCTCTTTGATTAATTTTTCGTAGTCTGCCGCGCCAAGCAGAGATTTCAGCTGGTTCGGATCAGCGATTTTTATTTTTGCGATCCAGCCATCACCGAAAGCATCCTGGTTGACAAGCTCCGGCGTATCTTCCAGATTTTTGTTGACATCGACAATTTCACCGCTTACCGGCGCGTAAACGTCGGAAACGGATTTGACGGATTCCACGACGGCCATTGATTCGCCCTGGGCAATATTTTTGCCAACTTGGGGCAGTTCCACAAAAACAATGTCCGTGAGCATTTCCTGCGCGTAGTCGGTAATGCCGATGGTAGCCGTGCCGTCGCCTTCGTCTTTGATCCATTCATGGTCTTTGGAGTAGAGTCTGTCTGTGGGGTTTGGTTTGGGCATGATGCAGCTCCTTTGAATGTAATATTTTGTCGCTTATAAAAATGCCCCGGTACGTGTGACTTTTAAGTTATCCGCCGGGTTTGCCGTCTTTTGTTTATTTCATTTTATAAATTTTTTCCGTCCTTTATCCTTTTTCACGTTTGTAAAAAGGTAATTTTACAATTTTTGCGCCGCTCATTGTTTCGCGGATGGCAATGTCGATAACCGTGTCCGGCGCGCTGAAATCAACATCTAAGAAAGCCAGGCCGATGGCCTTGTTCAGAGTAGGGGAAAAAGTTCCGGAAGTGACGATACCGATTTCCTGTTCGCCGAAAAGAACTTTATAGCCGTGCCTGGCAATTCCGCGTCCGGTCATCTCAAAGCCAATCAGTTTTTTTTGCACACCGTTATTCCTCAGAGATTCCAGAGCTGGTTTGCCGACAAAATTTTTGTTCCATTCTATAAGCCAGCCGTATGGCACTTCCAGAGGGCTGATGTCTCCGGTCATATCCTGGCCGTTAAGCATCATACCTGCTTCCAGCCGCAGCGTGTCTCGCGCGCCCAGCCCCGCCGGTTTCAGGCCACTGTTCTTTCCCGCTTGCATCAGGCTGTCCCAAATATTGCCTGTCTGTTCGGCCGGCGCGTATATTTCAAATCCGTCTTCCCCCGTGTAACCGCTGCGCGAGATAATTGCCGGTATTCCTGCTACCTTTTCTTCGGCAAATTGGTAATAGCCTATGCCTTTCAAATCACATGCTGATACTTTTTGTAATATTTCTTCCGATTGTGGTCCTTGTAAGTCAATTTTACCTGTTGCGGCACTGATGTCTTTGATGCGGCAATCAAAATTGCTTTTCTTCCTGATGGCATTTAGTTTTTCGTAATCGAGCTCTGTCGTTGTCGCGTTGGTGACCAGCATATAGCAATCATCCGCTTTTTTGTAGACAGTTAGATCATCAATTATGCCGCCTTTGTCGTTGAGCAGCGCGCTTAACTTTATCTGCCCGTCTTTTTGACCTGACAGATTTCTGGTTAGTGCCAGTTGTAAAAGATCGAATGCCTGCGGCCCTGTAATTTCTATTTCTCCCATGTGGCAAATATCAAAAAGCGTTGCGGCCCGGCGAGTCGTCTTGTGCTCTTCTATTACATTCGTATATTGAACCGGCATTGCCCATCCGCCGAAATCAATGATTTTGGCGTTAAGTAATACATGTTTTTCGTAAAGAGGAGTTTTTTTCACTTTTTCTCAACCGGAATATTTAAAAATAAGAGACAACATGATGAGAACCAGGCAAACAGCCAGAAAAAGCGAACTTTTCCTGAATGTCCTTTTCCCCGCGACGATGTAATGACAGCCGGGACAAACGCATAGGCGCGAAGCGATTTCCTGCTGGCACAAGGGGCAGAGCATCTTTTTATGTGCTTCGTGTTTTTCCTGCGGGTTTAAGTTTTTCTTTAGCTCGTCATGAACGTCATATTGCCAGCGGCAATCGGGGTTCGGACATTTGTCCTGTATCGGCATTTCGTCAGTCCACAAAAAGGACCTTTTGCATTGGGGGCAGTGAATTTTCAACATGGGGCTAGCTTCTCCAGAAAGAAAAATATTATAAATACAAGTAAATTATAGCTTGTATTTGACTTGTATTTGACGACTACTACAGAAGCAGGGAGATTTCAAGATTTAATAAAAATAGCTGCTCAGCTTTTAAATATTTTCTCAAATAGAATTTGTTTTTCTGCGGGGTAATAAAGGTTTCCGTCGTAATCGACAATTAATTTGCCGTCGAGATGGTCAATTTCATGTTGCACCACACGGGCGATAAAATCCAGATAACGTTTGGATATTTTTTCTCCCTGTGTGTTGAAGGCGCGAACTTTTATTTCCGGAAACCGGTTTACTTCAACTTGTATTTCCGGGCACGATAGGCAGCCTTCTGCCATGGAGACTTTTTCGCCGCGCGCCTGTGTAATGCGGGGGTTAATAAGAACTTCATAATCGCCCGCTTTAGTTTTTCCGCCTTCCTCGCGCTCTTTATTGCGGAAAATAATTATTCTTTTACTGATGCCGATTTGTGGTGCGGAAAGTCCGGCGGCATCATCGCGATTGATAAAAGAATCAATAAGAGCGTTGATTTCTTCGCGCTCTTTCTTGGTGAAGGGCACGGTTAATTCTTTTGATTTTTTCCGTAAAACAAAGGTGTCATCTTCGTTTAGTCCTTCATCATCCCAGAGGGTAAAAACTCTTTTCTCAGTCATATATTTTGCCAACTTATTTTTTTTGATGTATAACACAGATCAAGTGTTATTTCAAGAAATCACGGCTTGCCAACGGGCGGCATTTGCTGTTAAAAAGGCAAGGAATAAGTGAGCAAGTCAGCAAAATGATAAAGAATATAATAAGCCGCATAGTTGCCAGAAAAGCTCAGCAGGAATTTTCCCGCGCCCTGCGCTTTGAAGATGGCGCGCCGCCCGAACTTCCTTCCTGCTGCGACGAAAAGCCGCGCCTGCTGTATCTGCACATTCCCTTTTGCGAGGAGCTTTGTCCCTATTGTTCTTTCCACCGGGTGATTTTTGACGAATCTTCGGCAAAAAAATATTTTGCCGCCCTGAGGCGCGAAATTGGTCTTTATCGCGAGAAAGGGTATAAATTCAGCGGCATTTATGTGGGTGGCGGCACGCCGACCGTGATGATTGATGAACTTGCTGAAACACTTAATCTGGCGCGGGATATTTTTTCCATAAAAGAAATATCCGTTGAAACAAACCCCGATCATTTAACCGCGAAAAATATCGAAACATTGCAGCGCTGCCATGTAAACCGGCTCTCCGTCGGTGTGCAGACCTTCAATGACGAATTACTCAAAAAAATGGGGCGGCTGGAAAAATACGGCTCCGGTGAAGTCATTGCCGAAAAGCTGAAAGACACGCAGGGCGCTCTTGGAACACTCAACGCCGATATGATTTTCAATCTTCCCGCGCAGACCAGCGAGGAACTAAATGCCGATCTGGATGTTTTGCTTGATTTAAAAGTTGATCAGATAACTTTTTATCCGCTGATGGTATCGAGCATTACCAGAGAGCTTATGTCACAGACAATGGGCGTGGTCGATTTTAAAAATGAATATAATTTGTATAAAATAATAACGCGACGTCTGGAAACAGATTACAATTATTCCTCCGCCTGGTGCTTTTCTCGCAGGGAAGCGCCGATTGATGAATATGTTGTTGACTACGATGAATACGCGGGGCTGGGCAGCGGCGCTATCGGCTACATGAACGGCGTTTGTTACGCCAATACATTTGATATTAAAAAATACATGAAGCTGCTGGAGGATGAAAAATTGCCCCTAATGGCGGCGCGACGTTTTGATTTGCCCGACCGGATGCGCTACGATTTCATGATGAAATTTTTCAGCACGAAACTGGACCTGGCGACTCTGGAGGAAAAATACGAAGGCAGGTTTGCCAAAACCCTGTGGAAGGAAATGGGAGCGTTTCAATTTGCGCGCGCTTTTCGTTATTTTTCACCATATTTATCTTTGACGCCGTGGGGGCGTTATCTGTGGGTAATCATGATGCGGGAATTTTTTATTGCCGTGAATAATTTCCGTGATTACTGCCGCAAGGAAGCGGGCATTGAATAACCGCTGTTAAAAAAGAGGATTTGCATGGATAAAAAAACACAGGAAATGCTTAAAAAACTGCCGAAAATCGACGAATTACTTTTGCTTCTGGAGGAGCAGGATGTTTACACGCTGGCGCCGCGCGCGCTGGTTAAAAATATCTGCCGTAAAGCCGTGCAGGAGTTAAGAGAAAAAATAACCGGCCGCAGGAAAGACGAGCGTGAAGCAATATCCCTGGAAGCAAAAGATGTCGCCGGGGAAATTTACCAGAAGATAAAAAGTTTGCACGCTTATAATCTGCGCCGTGTGGTCAACGCCACGGGCGTTATACTGCATACCAATTTAGGCCGTGCGCCTTTGTGCCCGGAAGCCCTGCAAAGAATAAATGAAGTGGGCCGGGGCTATTCGAATCTGGAATTTAATTTAGCGAAAGGCGCGCGCGGGCTGCGCTATGACCATGTCTGTGGTCTTTTGTGCGCGTTGACCGGCGCCGAAGACGCGCTGATTGTCAACAATAACGCCGCGGCGGTACTGCTGGTAATTAACACGCTGGCGGAAGGTAAAGAAGCGATAGTTTCGCGCGGCGAGCTTATTGAAATCGGCGGCGAATTCCGCATACCGGAAGTGATGAGCAAAAGCGCCGCGCGCCTGCGCGAGGTGGGCACAACCAACCGCACGCGCCTTAGTGATTATGAAAAAGCGATAAACAAGCAAACCGGCCTGATTATGAAAGTGCATACCAGCAATTACCGTATTGTCGGTTTTACCGAAGAGGCGGAAATTGAAGCGCTGGTGGCGCTGGCCAAAAAGAAACGCGTCCCGGTAATGAATGATCTGGGCAGCGGCTGCCTGATTAATCTGGAAAATTACGGACTGGAACATGAACCGACTGTGCGGGAAGTTTTGCAAGCCGGCGTTGATGTGGTGACGTTCAGCGGCGATAAACTTCTGGGCGGGCCGCAGGCGGGCATTATTGTCGGCAAAAAGAGTGTCTTGGCCAAAATCAAAAAAAATCCGCTCAACCGCGCGTTGCGCATTGATAAGTTCACGTTAGCCGCTTTGGAAGCGACGCTCATGCATTATCTGAATCCGGAAGGGGCTGGTAAAAAATTACGTTCGTTAAAAGCCTTGACCGAGCCTGTTTCCGACGTAAAAAAACGCGCGCGCAAACTA
>DSAV01000090.1 GCA_011046295.1 Deltaproteobacteria bacterium
ATCTTAATTTATTTAATAAAAAATTAAAAAAATCATAAAATCAATATAATATGAATTATGCCGATGGGTTTTTTACTTCCCTGTTGAACTAATGTCGATGCGCTGAGCTATCGGGATAATTCAGCTTAAAAGTTCCATTTCATTTTGTTCACGCAACATTAGTCTCATTAAATCCCAATGGGTAAAACATGGGAAAAACTGCAAAATCTATTTTTTCTCAGCGATATTTTTAATAATTCCTAAAAAACCGTCCGGTTTCAAAGACGCGCCGCCGACGAGCGCGCCGTCGATGTCTTCCATGGCAATCAATTCAGAGATGTTGTCAGCGGTAACACTGCCGCCGTAGAGAATACGGATGCTGGCCGCGGCATCATGATAGATTTCTTTTAAGATGGCGCGGATAAAGGCGTGCACATCTTGGGCTTGCGCGGGCGTGGCTACTTTACCCGTGCCGATAGCCCAAACCGGCTCGTAGGCGATAACAACATTGTCAATTTTATCCACGCCGCGGAGGCCTTCTTTCACCTGCCTGCCCACCACGGCGCGCGTGACGTTTTTTTCTCTTTCTTCTTCTGTTTCACCCACGCACATAATGGGTTTTAAACCGTCGGCCAAAGCTTTTTTGACTTTTAAATTAACATCAGCATCTTTCTCGTGAAAATATTTGCGCCGCTCCGAATGGCCGATAATCACATACGCGCAGCCGATATCTTTGAGCATCACGGGCGAAATCTCGCCTGTGAACGCGCCTTTATCTTCATAAAACATATTTTGCGCCGCTAGCGAGATACTCGAACCTTTGATAATTTGCGCCACACGGTATAATGAGGTAAAAGGCGGTGCTAAAACTACTTCGCCATTTTTGGGCGATGCCGCGCCGTCTTTGATGGCTTTGGCCAGCGCCACCGATTCCTCGTTGGTGTTGTGCATCTTCCAGTTTCCGGCAACAATCCATGTTCTCATTTTTTTCTCCTTATTTATTTAGCGCTGCGATTCCCGGCAGGGTTTTTCCTTCCAACAATTCCAGAAACGCGCCGCCACCGGTGGAAATATATGACATTTTCGTGTGCTGCCCCGCTTTCTTGATGGCGGTTTCCGTATCGCCGCCGCCGATGATGGATATCGCGTTCGAATTGCCCACCACTTCCGCCAGCGCGAATGTTCCCTTGCTGAAGGGCGCAAGTTCAAACATGCCCAGAGGCCCGTTCCAGATTACAGTTTTTACGCCCTTGAGCGCGTCGGAAAATAAAGTAATTGTCGCCGGGCCGATATCGAGTCCCATTTGTTCCGCGGGAATTTCTTTCACAGAGCAGATTTTAACTGCCGCGTCCGCGGCTGCTTCTTTAGCACAGGCTACATCCGCGGGCAGTAAAAATTGCACGTTTTTGTCTTTGGCTTTCTGCATGATTTTACGCGCTGTATCGAGTATTTCTTCTTCGCACAGTGATTTGCCGACTTCCAATCCCCGCGCTTTCAAAAAGGTAAAAGCCATGGCGCCGCCGATTAAAAGTTTATCCACTTTATCAATCAGATTTTCCAAAACGCCGATTTTATCCGAGACTTTCGCTCCGCCGATAATCGCGGCCACGGGTCTTGCCGGATTAACCAGGGCTTTTTGGAAATATTCAATTTCGTTTTTTAGTAGAAATCCCGCAGCGCATGTTTTCACATAATCGGTAATGGCCGAATTGGATGCCGCCGCGCGGTGCGCCACGGCGAAAGCATCGTTTATGTAAATATCGCAAAGAGAGGCAAGCTGCCGGGCGAAATCTTTGTCGTTTTTATCCTCGCCGGGATTAAAGCGCAGGTTTTCCAGTAAAACAATATCGCCGTCTTTCATTTTGCTGATTGCCTGCTCGACTTTTCCGCCCACGCTCTCATCCACAAAAACAACTTCCTGCTGTAAGAGTCCGGAGAGCATTTTTACCACCGGCTTTAGCGACATTTCTTCCACGCGCTTTCCTTTGGGGCGTCCCAGATGCGAGGCGATAATCAGCCTGGCCTTTTTTTCCAGCGCATAGTTGATGGTTTGGATATGAGCGCGCACGCGGGTGTCGCTGGTAACGTTGCCTTCTTTAATCGGCACGTTAAAATCCACGCGCAAGAAAACCTTTTTCCCTTTGAGTTCTATCTGGTCGATGTACTTCATTTTACCGTTCCGCCTTTTTTATGTTCTATTTCATAATGAAGGAAAGCAGCTCCAGCATTCTGCTGGAAAAGCCCCATTCATTATCATACCAGGAAAGAATTTTTACCATCCGGCCGCCGATTACCGCCGTGCTGGTCAAATCGACAATAGACGAATAGGGATTGCCGCAAAAATCGCGGGAAACCAGTTCCTCGTCGCTACAGGACAGAATGCCTTTCAGCGAGCCCTGGGAGTAATCCCGGAATTTGGCGTTGAGCTCGTCTTTGTTGGTTTCCCGCGAAAGTGTCGCGACAAAATCCACCAGAGAAACATTGGGCGTGGGCACGCGGATGGCCATACCGTCGAGCTTTCCCTTCATTTCGGGAATGACTTCAGCAATCGCCTTGGCCGCGCCCGTGGTGGTGGGAATTATGGATAAAGCGGCCGCGCGCGCCCGGCGTAAATCTTTGTGTGCTTCGTCAAGAACAACCTGGTCGTTGGTGTAGGCGTGGATGGTGGTCATCAGGCCGTATTCCACGCCGAATTCCTTGTGTAAAATTTTCACAATCGGCGCCAGGCAGTTTGTGGTGCACGAGCCCATCGAAATGATGCTGTGTTTGGTTTTGTCATAAATTTCCTGATTTACGCCGAGAACAAAAGTGACATCCGGATCTTTCGCGGGAGCCGAGATGACAACTTTTTTAGCGCCTGCCTTGAGATGTTTTTCCGCGCCCGCCCGGTCGGTGAATTTGCCCGTGCTCTCCAGGACAACGTCCACGCCCAAATCTTTCCAGGGGAGTTTTTCCGGTTCCCTTTCCGTAAATGTTTTTATTTCTTTGCCGTCCACAGTGATTGATTTTTCCGTTGATTTGACTTCGGCGGGCATTATGCCGTGCACGGAGTCGTATTTCAGAAGATGAGCCAGTGTTTTAGAATTCGCCAGGTCGTTTACGGCGACAAACTCCACATCTTTGTTTTTAAATCCGGCGCGGTACACCAGCCGGCCGATTCTTCCGAAACCGTTAATCGCTATTTTTATGGGCATATTTACCTCCTTTTTTTCAATTATTAATGAAAATTGTTTATTGTGTCAACTAATTGTGAATTATTTGTTAAACAGTTGTTTTACCTGCAAAATATTCGTGGAGCCGGTTTGCCAGGCGGCCTGTCCCAGCGTCATAACCATGAGGTCATCATAGGTTAAAGATTCCTCGGGCAATATTTTACGCGCCACTTCTTCCATAAGATGATCAGAGATATCAGGTTGTGGCGTAAGATGCGGAAAACAGCCCCAGATTAGGGCCAAACGCCGGACGGTTTTTTCATCAGGCGATAGAGCCAGAACCGGCTGGCGGGGCCGGAAGCGAGAAATAAAACGCGCTGTAGCGCCTGAAAGAGTACGCGAAACGATGATTCGTGCATCCAGATGATCGGCCAGTACGCAGGCGGCATGCGCAACAGATTCCGATACATCTTTTTTCGGCGTCATTTCCAGATAATCGCGGTAAGGAAAAACCGTTTCGGCGCGGCGGCAGATTTTGTCCATCTGTATAATGGCCGCGATAGGATAATTTCCCGAAGCCGTCTCTTCGGAAAGCATAACGGCGTCCGTGCCGTCCAGAACGGCGTTAGCCACGTCCGTCGCCTCCGCCCTGGTAGGACGGGGCGATTCCACCATGGAGCGCAGCATCTGTGTGGCGGTAATCACGAATTTGCCGCGGGCATTTGCTTCTTTGATGATTTTTTTTTGGATTAAGGGAACGTCTTCCAGCGGAATGTCCGCTCCCAGGTCGCCGCGCGCTACCATCACGCCGTCGGAAGCCGCCATGATGTCATCAAGATTATCCACCGCCTCGTGTTTTTCAATTTTAGCCACCACCGGCGTATCTTTTTTTTGCTGCCTGATTATTTCCCGGACGCTGAGAATATCCTCTGCCGTTTTTACAAAAGAAACGGCAACGTAATCCACGCCGTTTTTCAGGCCGAAAAGCAGGTCTTCCTTGTCTTTTTCGGTTACGGCAGGAGCGCGGATCGTGCCGGTGGGCAAATTTATTCCTTTGTTTGAGGTAAGCAATCCGCCGGTGACCACACGGCACAGAATTTCGGAAGATCTTGTTTCCATAACGGTCAGTTCCAGAAGGGCATCGGCCAGAAGCAGCCGGTCGCCGGGCTTAACTTCATCAGGCAGCGTTTCGTAGGCGACAAAAATACGTCTTTCTCCCGCGCTGTGTTTTATCGTGGTCAGAACAATATCTTCGCCCGGCTGCAGCAACAGCCCCGGCTCGGGTATTTTGCCGATGCGGATTTTTGGCCCGGCAAGATCCTGTAAAATGGCGATGGGCCTGTTTAATTTTTCAGATAGCTCGCGGATAAGCTTTATTTTTTCGCCGTGATCGGCATGTCTGCCGTGGGAAAAATTAAGCCGCGCCACATTCATTCCCGCCCTGATCATGCCCTCGATGATTTCCGGGGTTTCGCTGGACGGTCCCAGCGTGCAGACTGTTTTTGTCCGTCGGATATCGTTCATTTTTTCCTTGTAAAAAGTTTTATAATAAAACCGCCATAAAAGCCGCGCCGATCGCGCCGTTGACCTGCGCGTAGGGCGAAACTTCCATCTTCATGCCCAGTTTTTTTTCCAGCGCTTTGACCACGCCCATGTTGCGCGCCACGCCTCCGGTAATCATTATCGGCTCGGAAAGACCCAGTCGCGCGGACATGGAAGCTACTCTGGCCGCTATGGATTCATGAATGCCCGCGATAATGTCCTGGCGCTTTTCTCCCTTGGAGATAAGAGAGATAACCTCCGATTCCGCAAAGACCGTGCACAGCGAGCTTATTTTGGCGGGTTTTTTCGATTTTAGGGATATCGCGCCGAATTCGTCCAGATCCACTTCCAGCGCGCGTGCCATGACTTCCAGAAATCTTCCCGTGCCGGCGGCGCATTTGTCGTTCATGACAAAGTTTTTGACTTTGCCGTCGCTATCCAAAACTATCGCCTTGCTGTCCTGCCCGCCGATATCGATGATAGAGCGCACTTTTTTATCCAGATGATACGCGCCCGCGGCGTGGCACATGATTTCCGTAAATGACTTGTCGGCGAACTTTACGCTATTGCGGCCGTAGCCGGTGGAAACTATTTTTTTCACGTTTAATTTATCCAGCTTATTTTCCCTGAGGACCTCTTCGTAAACATTCTTTCCCGCCGCCTCGGCATTATATCCGGTGAAAATTACTTTTGTGCCGAGAATTTTTCCGTCTTCCACAATCGCCGCTTTGGCCGTGATGGAACCAATATCAATTCCTGCTGTGAGCATGTATTCTTTCCTTATAATATATTTTTTCCTATTTGTCATTGCGAACACTATGACTATGTCAAGCGATATTTAAGCACATGGGGTTTATGGATTGATAAGTGCTCACATATCGCGAGTTGTTCTTTATCATCGCACAGGCGATTTTTATCA
>DSAV01000263.1 GCA_011046295.1 Deltaproteobacteria bacterium
CTGATCTCCTCCCGCTCATTAAGCCCCAATCGCCGATAACTTACACCTTCCATCTCTAACGCCTCCCTTCAATATCCACCATAGAATACCAAAGTGTTGCGCTAGATTCTTGAGCCTAAGTAATTAATGAAATTGAAATAATGATTATTTACCGCTTGACCTGCGCCAGGTCATTACCCACTTGTCGCCTGATTTTTTATAAAGAAAAACATCTTCCTTAAAATTACCCGATTCTCTTGTATGGTCGGTGACATCCGGGTAATAGCTGACTCTTACACGGAAAGTATCCGAACTTTTTTCTAATGGTTTTATCAAAATAAGTTCGGCCGTGGGATAAGTGAGTTGAAAATCCTGCCTGATTAAATCAGCCGAAGGCCGGTCAGAGCAACCGATAAGCAGAAATATTATTGGAATGATGATCCATTTCCTCATATTTACCTCCTTCCCCAAAACGCTAAATATTTCTCCTTTAATGCCAATTAATAAAAACTTATATAAGTATTGTCAACAAATTTAATATTTTTATAACATAAAAACAATAAGTTTTTTATCAAAGTCTTCTAATTTATTCAAAAATGCAACGCTTGACACAAAGTATTTCTTTATCTATATGTTTTCTCAGTATAAAAAAGGAATTCCATTATGTCATCCGCACGAATTATATTTATGGGCACTCCTTCTTTTGCCCTCCCCGCGTTGGATATGCTCTATTCCAAGAACTATCATATTGCCGGCGTCATTACTCAGCCCGACCGCCCAAAAGGTAGAGGCAGAAAAATTATCGCCCCGCCAGTAAAAATTTTGTCAGAGAAATTAGGCCTTCCTGTTTTTCAGCCGGATAATATAAAAAGCGACTCATCCGTTTCCTTTATAAAAAAAATAAATCCGGATATCATCGTCGTAGCGGCCTTCGGCCAGATTTTGCCGAAAGAAATTCTTTCCGTGCCGCCGCTAGGCTGCATCAACATTCACCCTTCCCTTCTGCCCAAATACCGGGGAGCGGCGCCCATTAATTGGGCGCTGATCAAAGGCGAAACTAAAACAGGCGTAACCATAATGATGATGGATGAAGGAATGGATTCCGGCGATATTCTTTCCCAGGAAGAAACTTTGATAAATCATGATGAATATTTCATCCAACTGCACGACCGCCTGGCCGGGCAGGGCGCCGCACTTCTGGTTAAGACTATCAAACAAATTGTATCCGGGAAAGCCCACCGCCGCGCGCAAAATCCGGATGAAGCCACTTATGCTCCCCGTCTGACCAAGGAAGGAGGCCTCATAAACTGGCACGATAGCGTATCCAGTATTTACAACCTGATTCGCGGCCTCTGCCCTTCTCCGTGCGCTTATACTTTTTTGAATGGACAAAGATTTAAAATATATACGGCCATACCTCATCAGACCCAGACAACTGACCCCCCCGGCAAGGTTGCCATTACTTCACTCCAAGGAATTATCGCGTTTGCCTCCGACGGCTACATCACTTTGCAGGAAATCCAACTTGCCGGTAAAAAAAAGATGACGGCACAAGAGTTTCTTCGCGGATATAAACTCAAAGCCGATACTCTGCTGGGGCAGTAACCCGTTAAAATCCTCCACGCCTCTTTTTTATTTCCTGCATTTAGCCGTATTTTTTTATTTTCTTGACACTTCTGTTCAGAGTTAATTATACTTCATCTACTAGCAATTTAACTAAATTTTACAGGATTTTGACGTGTCACGTTATACGATTTTCAACACACCTTTTGTCAAAACATTCTTGCGAATGCTGTCCTTGATGCTTCTTAAAATCCTCGGATGGAAAGCCGAAGGCCCTCTTCCCGATAAAATAAAATATCTGATTATCGTCGCCCCCCATACTTCCAACTGGGATGTTTTTTATGGAGTAATGCTAGCCTTTGCCTTAAAACTTGATGCGCGCTTTATGGCAAAAAAGGAATTATTCCGCTGGCCTTTTGGCCCGGTTATCCGCTGGCTGGGCGGCATCGCTACCGATAGAGCGCTACACAGCAACGCCGTGGACAAAATGGTACGACTATTCAATAACAATGATGAATTTGTCTTGGCCATCGCTCCCGAAGGTACACGGCACAAAGTAAGTCACTGGAAGTCAGGCTTTTATCATATCGCCAAGGGAGCAAATGTTCCTATTTTGATGGCATTTATAGATTTTGCCCTAAAAAAAGGGGGCGCCGGGCCCCTTCTTTTTCCTTCAGGGGATATAGACTCTGATATGTTGACCATAAGGAATTTTTACCTGACGGTCAAAGGCAAGCATTCCGATAAATCAAGCCCGGCGGCCGTTATGAAAAATAGTTGATTTTGAAAATAAGTGAACAGGAAAAGCGTCACTCAATCACTTTTTCAATTTTATAAATACGATAAAATCCCGAGCCGGTAAACCTCAACAGCATGGATAAATCCATACGCCATATCGCCGTTGATATTCTGACAAAGATCAGCAGAGATGATGTTTTCGCCTCTACACTTCTTGACCAAAAGCTCGATACTTATAAATTGTCTCAAACCCCCGACGGTAAGCTGCTCACTCATCTTGTTTACGGAGTATTGAGACAGAAGAGTTACCTTGACTGGATCGCGGCACAATTTTACAAAGGTAAATATGAAACTCTCGACGAACGAATAAAAAATATTTTCCGTATTTCTTTTTTTCAGTTCTGCTTCAGCGACCGCCTGCCGGCTTTCGCCGTCGTAAATGAAGCGGTAAACATCGTAAAGCATTTTTCCCCGGAAAAAAACGGACTTGTTAACGCTGTTTTAAGAAATTTTCTCCGGCGCGGAAAAAGCATTTCTTTTCCTTCTTTCCGGAAACAGCCGGCAGAATATATTTCCGTTTATCATTCCCATCCTTTGTGGCTTGTTGAAAAATGGATAAATATTTTCGGCCCCGATGATACCATGACATTGTGCAAGTCCAACAATGAACATCCACCTTTAACAATACGCGTCAACACTTTAAAAACCTCGTGTGAAAACCTGAAAGGAATACTGGCAAATGATGGTTTTGAATGTATCGCAACAGAATTTTCACCGGACGGTCTTATATTGCCTCATGCGCCCGTGCCGATACAGAAAACCAAATATTTCCTCGACGGTCTTTTGCGTCTTCAAGATGAAGCTGCTCAACTTGTTTCTTATTTGGTAAACCCGAAAGAAAACGAATCTATTTTTGACGCCTGCGCGGGAAGCGGCGGTAAATCGACTCACCTAGCCGCGCTCATCGGCAATCAAGGCGGCATTACGGCCGCGGACAGCAACCATAAAATAATTGATGAGTTAAAAAAAGAAGCTGAGCGCATGGGAATAACAATTATCAAAACAGTCACCGCGGATTTAAACGTTTCATTGTCTGGAGAATTCAGGGAAAAGTTTGACCGCGTTCTCGTGGACGCGCCCTGTTCCGGAACCGGAACTCTGAGACGCAACCCGGAAATAAAATGGCGTCTTAAACCGAACAATATACAGAAATTAACTTCAGCTCAGTCTAACATCCTGCTGCATGCCTCCCAGGCTGTAAGGCGCGGCGGACAATTAATTTACTGCACCTGTTCGCTGCTGCCGCAGGAAAATGAAAATATTATCAACCATTTTTTGGATGCTAATAAGTCATTTTCCGTCTTTAGTCCCCCTTCGACGATGAATCAGAAACTTTTTGACCAAAGGAATTTTTACCGTACTTATCCGCATATCCACAATATGGATGGTTTCTTTGCCGCGATATTGAAAAAAGCCTGAAAGCCCCCGTTATTTGAATTGACTAATAAAATCAAATAATGCTAGGTTGCCCATATTTTTTAAAAGGAGTTTGTTTATGTTCGTTAAACAAATGCAGGTCGGCCATATGGCTGTTTTCGCTTACCTTGTCGGTGATAAGATTACCGGTGACGCCCTGATAATCGACCCGGCCGACAATGTTGAAGAAATAATTGATATCGCCAATCAGAATAAATTACGTATAAATTATATCGTCAATACACACGGGCATGTCGACCATATAGGCGGCAACACCCAAATAAAAAAGATGACCGGTGCTAAAATTATCATTCATGAAGATGACGCCATAATGCTCACGGCCACGCCCGCGGCCATGCTCAGAATGTTCGGCGTTGCTCAATCTTCTCCCGCCGATATTCTGGTTAAAGACGGACAGTCGCTTTCTGTAGGAAACGTTGAGCTTAAAGTCATTCATACACCAGGTCATTCCCCCGGCGGAATCTGCCTTTACACACCCGGTTATGTCTTTACCGGCGACACTCTTTTCGTCGAAGCGGTCGGCAGGACGGATTTACCCGGCGGTTCCTGGGATGTGATGTATAACGCGATTAAAACGAAACTATTTATGCTGCCGGACGAAACAAAAGTCATGCCGGGCCATAATTACGGCCGCATGCCCACTTCCACTATCGGCCATGAAAAAAAATATAATCCCTTTGTCAAAGGAGCATAAACAGATGAACGATCCGGTCAAGCAAACGGACTTTCCTAATTTAAAGTTTTTCAACCGAGGCAAAGTGCGCGACATATATGAGGTAGGTGAAGACTTGCTTATTATAGCCACGGACAGAATTTCCGCTTTCGACATCGTAATGCCCGATCCGATTCCGGGCAAAGGCATCATTTTAAACAGCATGTCTGTTTTCTGGTTTAAGCAAATGGATGATATTATCAATAATCATATCATTACCACAGACGTGGCAGAATATCCTCCGGAATGTTCTGCTTATGCGCGTAACCTCAAAGGACGCAGTATGCTGGCAAGAAAAGCGACTCCGCTGCCGGTCGAGTGCGTCGTGCGCGGCTATTTGTCCGGCTCCGGATGGAAGGATTATTCTCAGAGTGGTACAATCTCCGGAATTAAACTGCCCGAGGGATTGAGGGAATCTTCAAAATTGCCCGAGGCTATCTTTACTCCGACAACGAAGGCGCCGCAGGGGCAGCACGACACGGCCATCACCACAAAAGACGTGGAAGATATTATCGGGGCGCAACTGACAAAAAAAATAATAAAAATCTCCATGGATATTTATGAGCGGGCTGTAAGAATAGCCGCTGACGCCGGCATCATCATCGCCGATACAAAAATGGAATTTGGCCTAATCGGGGATGAATTGATTCTTATTGACGAATTACTTACACCCGATTCCTCTCGCTTCTGGCCTGCCGACGAATACGAAGAAGGCCGCTCCATAAATAGCTTCGACAAACAGTTTTTGCGCGATTATCTAATTTCCATTAATTGGAACCAGCACCCTCCCGCACCTAATCTTTCGCCTGAGATCATCGAAAAAACAAGAGCAAGGTACGAAGAAGCTTTCCTGCGTCTGGTCCTGTTGCCTCATAAATAAATGTTACCGAAGGAATAGCATTTTAAGGAAACGTTGCCTCATAAAAGATGTTACCGAAGCCGGGTGATCTTTTTGAGCTTCACTTCTATGATGTTTCTTAACTCAAAAGGGTTGAGAGGTTCAAGTTGTTTTGTGAGAGCGTTTTTCGTGACTTGTGGAATATGTTCAGAGTCCATGATTCTTTGGTAAGGGGTTTTAGGGTTGTC
>DSAV01000160.1 GCA_011046295.1 Deltaproteobacteria bacterium
CAAAAAAATCTTACGGCTATGAAACGTGCCTACGACGAAATAAAAATCAGCAATTAAGGGGTATATCTATATGGCATTAAAAACATGGAAGGAGCTTCCAATTGGTTGTGTTGTTTCCGAACCGGGAAGCGCCAGTGAATATCACACAGGCAGCTGGCGTTCACAGCGCCCTGTCTGGAACGACGCCAAGTGCATCAAGTGCGGCATCTGCTATGTGTTTTGCCCGGAAGGATGCGTGCAGCAGGGCGAAGATGGCTTTTTCAAGGCAAACCTTGATTACTGCAAGGGATGCGGTATTTGCGCGCATGAATGCTGGCCAAAAGCCATAGAAATGGTGGAGGAGGAATAATATGGGCAAACGCATGGGTATGGAAGTAGCAATGGCCGTGGCGGAAGCCGTTGGTCTTTGCAATATCGACATGGCGGCCGTTTATCCGATCACACCGCAGTCGCATATCGCCGAGCATCTTTCTGATCTGGTCGCCAATGGAGAAATCGACGCGGAATTTGTTACTGTGGAATCTGAACATTCAGCGATGAGCGCGGTTATCGGCGCGTCCGGCACCGGCGCCCGCTCCTACACGGCAACAAGCTCACAGGGGTTGATGTACATGCACGAACTTTTACCAATTGCTTCAGCAATGCGCCTGCCGATATGCATGGCGATCGCCAACCGGGCGGTTTCGGGCCCCTTAAACATTTTAAATGATCACACAGATATCATGCCCCAGCGTGATTCGGGCTGGATCTCCATTTTTGTGGAAAATGGGCAGGAAGCCATTGATATGTCGATCATCGCTTTTAAAATCGCCGAGCATAAAGATGTAATGCTGCCGGTTAATATTAACATTGACGGTTTTCAGCTAACGCACATGGTGGAGCCTTTTGAAATGCCCACCCAGGAAGAAGTCAATCAGTTCCTGCCGCCGTTTGTGCCGCATGCCACGCTGCATCCGGCAAAGCCCGTGACCATGGGCGCTTTTGCCATGTCAGATTATTTTGCCGAAATTATGAAAGCCAAAGATGAGGCTCTGAAAAATTCCAAAAAAGTAATTCTGGACGTTTGGGATGACTGGGCAAAAATATTCGGCAGAAACTATAAACCGGTAGAAACTTATATGGCGGATGACGCGGACGTCCTGATGCTAACCATGGGTTCGATGGGCGAAACAGCTCAGGTGGCGATCGATGAGCTTCGCGCGAAAGGCGTAAAAGCAGGTCTGGTAAAGCTAAGGTTGTGGCGTCCTTTTCCTTATGCGGAAATTAAAGCCGTTTTGAAAAACACGAAAAAATTGATCGTGACCGACCGCGCCATTTCTTTTGGCGGTCCCGGCGGCCCGGTATTTTCAGAAATCAAATCGGCGCTATATGCCGAAGCCCACCGGCCTTTGATTTATAATTACATTTACGGCCTTGGCGGCAGAGACGTTCCTGTGCCCGACTTTGTAGGCATGTTTGAAAAAGTTCTGGCGGACACAACGGGAAAACTTGCGGATTCCTATGAATTTTGGGGGGTGAGAGAATAATGAATATCGTAGAAAATTTTGATTTATTTGCCCCGCGTCTTATTAACAAAAAAGAATTGCTATCTTCCGGACATCGTGCCTGTTCCGGCTGCGCCGAAGTTCTGGCCGTGCGCCTGATGGCCAAAGCGCTGGGCGATAACACGGTAATCGCCGCCGCAACGGGTTGTATGGAAATTGTTTCCAGTATGTTTCCCACTACCGCATGGCAAGTGCCCTGGATTCACGTAGCCTTTGAAAACGCGGCCTCAGTCGCTTCTGGTGTAGAAGCGGGACTAAAAGCTCTGCGCAAGAAAGGCAGAATTGATGACCGCTATATCAAAGTTGTCGGTATGGGCGGCGACGGTGCCACCATGGATATCGGATTTCAGGCGCTTTCCGGCGCGATGGAACGCGGCCATGATATGATTTACGTCTGTTTCGACAACGAAGCATATATGAATACGGGCATCCAGCGTTCCAGCGGCACTCCGATGGGCGCGTCCACAACCACCGCTCCGGCGGGAAAGGTGAGCATCGGCCAGAAAACATGGAAAAAGAACATGCCCGAAATTATGGTTGCTCACGCAATACCCTATGTTGCTACCGCCTGTCCAAGTTATCCGCTGGATTTCATCCGCAAGATTGAGAAAGCAAAGAGCATTAAAGGCCCATCTTACATTCACTGCCTCTCCGTTTGTCCAACAGGGTGGCGCAGCCCTTCTAATATGGCCATAGCCACTGGACGCTTGGCTGTGGAAACAGGCGTATTCCCATTATTTGAAGTAGAAAACGGACACTATCATCTTTCACCGGATATGCCAAAAAAGCTCAGACCAATAAAAGATTATTTTAAGGGGCAGGGGCGTTTCCGCCACCTTGCCGCGGATGACATTGAGATGATCCAGAAAAAAGTAACCGTTGAATTTAATAAGCTTAAAGAAAAAGCCAGATTTCTCAAAACAGGCAATGAATAATAGCGAAGTTTAAAAGAATATCTAGGGGAAAAAGGGATGACGAAAACAGAAAATGTCGCAGCAGCAACAAAAGCAATCATTAAAAAACAAGGAAATTCTAAAAGCGCGCTGATTGCCGTATTGCAGGATATACAGGAAACTTTCAACTATCTTCCTAAAGACGCATTGAAGACAGCTTCCAAAACAATGAATGTTCCTTTAAGCCGCGTTTACGAAGCAGCCACGTTTTACTCCGCCTTCAGCTTGAAGCCCCGCGGTAAAAACATCGTTAAAATATGCAAAGGAACGGCCTGCCATGTCCGCGGCGCGGCTGCTCTTCAGGACAGGTTCGAAAGCACGCTGTGCATCAAACCGGGAGAAACAACGCCTGACAGAATGTTCTCGCTCGAAACGGTCAACTGTGTGGGAGCCTGCGCGCTGGGGCCCGTTGTGGTGATTAATACCGATTATCACGGCCAGGTGACCATCAATAAAGTAGATAAAATAATAGATAAAATTAAAAAAGAGGGGGCCTAGCGATGAAGGAAACCCAAGCCCACCAGATCGAAAAAGATTTAAAACTTAATTACGGCCCGAACAAAAAGTTCATAACCGTTTGCGCCGGCACAGGTTGCCGGGCTTACGGGAGCCTTAAGGTCAAAGAAGCTCTCGAGGCGGAATTGGCAAAACAAAATATGCAGGTGGATGTGCTGGCTACCGGATGCCTGGGCTTTTGCGAAAAAGGCCCCATGATCGTCATTCATCCCGATAAATATTTTTATCATTCGGTCAAAGTGGAAGACGTTCCGGAAATTGTTTCCAAAACAATAGCAAAGGGCGAAGTTATCAGCAAGCTTCTCTACCGTGATCCGGACACGAAAAAAACACTTTTCCGGGAAGAAGATTTGCCGTTCTATAAAAAACAGCTGAGAGTGGTATTCGGCAAAAACGGCATGCTGGAACCGACCCGTATCGAGGATTATCTGGCCATTGACGGATACCAGGCGCTCGGCAAAGTGCTTTCCGAGATGACCCCGGACGACGTTATCAATGAAGTTAAAAAGGCCGGGCTGCGCGGCCGCGGCGGCGGCGGTTTCCCGGCGGCCGTCAAGTGGGAAGGCGTCCGCAGAGCGCATGGAGATCCTAAATATGTTATTGCGAACGGCGATGAAGGTGACCCCGGCGCTTACATGGACCGCAGCCTCATGGAAGGCAATCCTCACAGCGTCATCGAAGGCATGATCATCGGCGCTTACACCGTCGGCTCCAATGAGGGCTATATCTACGTGAGAAACGAATACCCTCTGGCCGTCACCCATCTCACGCTGGCCATCGAGGCCGCGAAAAAGATGGGTCTTTTAGGAAAAAATATTCTGGGCACAGACTTTTCATTTGATATTCATATCAGCAAAGGCGCCGGAGCTTTTGTCTGCGGCGAATCTTCCGCTTTGTTTGCCTCGATTGAAGGACGCGCCGGTGAGCCGCGCGCCAAGTATGTTCACGCGGTGGAAAAAGGCCTGTGGGATAAACCTACTGTCCTCAACAACGTCGAAACCTGGGCTAACGTGCCGCTGATTATCAATAAAGGCGCGGACTGGTATGCTTCCATCGGAACGGAAGGTTCCAAAGGAACAAAAATTTTCTCACTGGTCGGCAAAATCAACAATACCGGTCTGGTTGAAGTACCGATGGGCACGACGCTCTACGAAATCATTTATGATATGGGCGGCGGCATACCCGGTGGCCGTAAATTCAAAGCCGTGCAGACTGGCGGACCTTCCGGCGGTTGCATTCCGTAGAGCCTCTTGGATATTCCTGTCGATTTTGACAAACTTTATGAAGTCGGCTCTATGATGGGCTCCGGCGGCATGATCGTCATGGACGAAACTTCCTGCATGGTGGACGTCGCCCGGTATTTTCTGGCCTTCCTGAAAGAAGAGTCCTGCGGCAAATGCGTGCCGTGCCGCGAGGGAGTCAAACGCATGAGCGATATTCTGGAGGATATCTGCGCGGGAAAAGGCAAAGATGGAGACATAGAAATTCTGGAGGAAATGTCCAAGGCAATTACCGATGGATCGCTTTGCGCGCTGGGCGGATCCGCTCCCAACCCGGTCATGAGCACTATCCGGTATTTCCGCGAGGAATATGACGCGCACATCAAAGAACATCGCTGCCCCGCGGGAGTATGCAAAGCACTTATTACCTACAGCATCGACGCGGAAAAATGCACCGGCTGCGGATTGTGCGCTAAAGTATGTTCCGTCCGGGCGATTACCGGCGAAAAGAAGAAAGCTCATATTATTGATAAAGATAAATGTACCCGTTGCGGCGCATGTATTCAGAGCTGCAAATTTGACGCAATCAACGTGAAGTAGAGGTAGAATAAATCATGGTAAATTTTACTGTTGACGGAAAAAATATATCGGTGCCCAAGGGAACTATGCTATTGGAAGCTATTCGAGACGCGGGCATTTCGATTCCATCTTTGTGCGCGCACGAATCCGTATCCCGCTCCGGCGCGTGCAGGCTTTGCGTGGTAGAAATCAAAAAAGGCAATAGAACAAGAATAGTTACTTCCTGCCTTTATGCCGCGGAAGACGGCTTAATTGTTGACACAAAAAGCGAGCGGGTGCAAAACGTCCGCCGCTTGGTAATGCAACTTCTGCTGGCGCGCTGCCCCGAATCTGATGTTTTACAAAAAATGGCCGAGGATATGGGCGTGGAGGGGCAGCCCAGATTTATCGTTGACACGGATAAGGGAAAGTGTATTTTATGCCGCTCCTGCGTGCGTGTTTGTGAAGAAATTGTCGGCGTCAGCGCCATCGGTCTTTTTTCCCGCGGCTCGGATAAAACAGTGGGAACGCCATTCATGGAGAAGTCTGACGTATGCATCGGCTGCGGCGCGTGTGTTTATGTGTGCCCTACCGGCCATATCGTGATGACTTCAACCGAAGACAAGCGCAAAATTTGGGGGCGAACATTTAAAATGCAAGCTTGCGAAAAATGTGGTAAGTACTTCGCGCCGGTCGATCAGTTGAAGTATATTAGCAAGAAAACGGGGACTCCATTAAAG
>DSAV01000043.1 GCA_011046295.1 Deltaproteobacteria bacterium
GCCCGGGGATAGCCGTAAAAGCCAACCGCATAGCCACCGATAATCAGGTATTCAATTTCCTTTGAGTTCAGCAATTTCAAAAACTCTTTGAAGTCCCGCGGAAATTCGATCATGCCCAAACATAACCTTTCTCATAAACTCGATGGCTTCCATTCTTTCGGCGGCACTACGGTTTTGCCAATCCGCTTTATCATCTGCTTTGTATAAATCAACTACTTCAAAAACGTTTCTGTTAATTTTTTCTTCGACCATTCGCCCTCTTTATCCCCGTAAAAACCGGTGGCATAAAAAATCATGTCAGGAAAGCACGCTATTCTCACTAATTATCTGAAATAATAGCACATTATTATGATTAACTAAAGATTAAATTTCGGTTTAAAATTATGTGAATTAGCTCAATTTACTTCATTTCCATGCAAAACTTGTCTATCTTTTCCGGCGGGACGATGGGGTAAATGCCTGTATAGCAGGCAAGGCAGAAATTATCCCTGCCCAGGCCGGTGGCGCGGGTCATGCCGTCAAGCGTCAGATAATGCAGGGAGTCCAGGCCGATGAATTCGGCGATTGCTTTTTCGTTTTCCTTGACAGAGGCGATCAATTCTCCCTTGGAGGAAAAATCAATGCCGTAGGGACAGGGATAAACTGTCGGAGGGCAGCTTACCGCCATGTGGATTTCTTTTATGCCAATTTTGCGCAAACTCTGCACGCGGTTGCGGCTGGTCGTGCCGCGGATAATCGAATCTTCCACAATCAGAACTTTTTTATTTTCCAGTAAGGGCTTTACCGGATTGAGTTTTACGCGCACGGCAAAATCACGCATGGGCTGAGTGGGCTGGATAAAAGTGCGTCCCACGTAGTGATTACGGATCATCCCCATTTCAAAGGTAACATTGCTTTCTTCCGCGTAACCCAGCGCGGCGTAATTTCCGGAATCGGGAAAAGGCATCACAATTTCCACATCCGGCTTGTATTCGCGCGCCAGTTCATGGCCGAGACGCTTGCGGCACAGATACACATTCTGGCCGAAAATCTGGCTGTCGGGACGGGCAAAATAGATGAGCTCAAAGATGCAGTGACATGTTTTAATTTTGGGGAAAGGTTTTAGACTTTTTAAACCTTTCGCGTCGATGATAATAATTTCTCCCGGCTCGACATCGCGAACATACTGCGCGCCCACCAGATCAAAGGCGCAGGTCTCGGACGCAATCACCCAGGAGCCGTTTAGTTTTCCCAGCGCCAGCGGCCGGAAACCGCGCGGGTCTCGCGCGGCAATTATTTTATCGCGGGTAATCATCACCAGACAGTAAGCGCCTTCGATACGGGATAGAGAGGCAGTTAACGCCTCCTCCAATCCCTTTTTCAAATGATGCGCCATCAGATGAATGATGACTTCGCTGTCCATCGTTGATTGAAAAATCGAGCCGCTGTCTTCCAGTTCCTGACGCAATTTTTGCGCGTTGAGAATATTGCCGTTGTGCGCCAGCGCGTAATATTCTTCGCCAAAATGAACCAGAAACGGCTGGGCGTTGGAAATATTGGATGAGCCGGTGGTGGAATAGCGCACGTGACCGATGGCGAGCGATCCGGGAAGTTTCTGCAAAGTAGGTTCTTTGAATACTTCCGAGGCCAGCCCCATGCCCTTATGCTCGTAAACCTGACAGCCGTCAGAGCAGACAATGCCTGCCGATTCCTGCCCGCGATGCTGCAGAGCGAAAAGCCCAAAGAAAGTCACGCGGGAGGCGTCTTCATGTCCGTAAATAGCGAACACTCCGCATTCCTCGCGGGGATAATTGGATTCGTTTAGATTATTGCTGGGATACATATAAAAACCTCTCAACTTCATACAGAGACTTCCCCACCCTTGACGGGAGGGGATTGAGGGGCGGGAGATAAACATCTATCTCTTATAATTGCTAATACACCATCCATATTTTTCAGCACTTCATTATTCCAAAACCTTATTACTTGAAACCCCTGATGCCTAAGGTAATTGTCTCTCGCCATATCATTTTCTTTGCACTCTGAATGCTGACCTCCGTCTACTTCAATAATAATTCTTTTTTCGAAACAAACAAAATCAACAATATAATTATCAATCGGCTGCTGTCTTCTGAATTTAAATCCGCCTAATTGTCTCATTCGCAGGTGTTTCCAGAGCAATTGTTCCGCCTGCGTAGGCCTCTTTCTGAGAACTTTCCCTAAAGCCGTCCTTTTTTCCACTTTACTCGCCCTCCCCAAACCCCTCCCGTCAAGGGAGGGGGTAGAAGGTGTAGGTCATTTTTTATGATACTCCTGCAGTGGGCAGACCTGCCAATCTTCTTTTTTCAATTCCTTAACCGCTTCGCACAGGGCGCGCGCGCCCGCGATGGTTGTCGTATAGAGAATATTATAAGTAAGAGCGCCATGGCGGATGTGATAGGCGTCACGCGATGATTTACGCCCGACACTGGTGTTCACCACCATCTGAATCTCGCCGTTTTTGATGTAATCCACAACATGCGGACGCCCTTCACTTACTTTGGCAATAGCCTGCGCCTTCACGCCGGAATTTTGCAGATGTCTCGCCGTACCGCCTGTCGCCAGAATTTTAAAACCAAGTTCGGCGAAAGTCCGGGCGACATCCACAATTTTTTCTTTATGATACTCATGCACGCTGATAAACACAGAGCCGGACGTGGGCACTTTGAAACCGGCGGCCATCTGCGATTTGGCAAAAGCCATTCCAAACGAATGATCGATGCCCATCACCTCGCCTGTTGATTTCATCTCAGGACCCAGCAGAATATCAACTTCGGGAAAACGATTGAATGGGAAAACCGCTTCTTTCACTGATATATGCTTGGGGATAATTCTTCCGGTAAAGCCCAGCTCCGCCAAGGTTTTGCCCAGCATGACTTTGGTCGCAAGTTTCGCCAGCGGCACGCCGATGGCTTTGCTGACAAACGGCACGGTGCGCGAGGCGCGCGGGTTCACTTCCAGCACATAGAGCCTGGAGTCTTTAATCGCGTACTGAATATTCATAAGGCCAATGACGCTAAGCTCGGAGGCCAGCATTTTGGTTTGTTCTTCAATGAGCGTGATAATGCCCTCCGGAATCGTTACCGGCGGCAGAATGCACGCGGAATCACCGGAATGAATGCCCGCCTCCTCAATATGCTCCATGATACCGGCCACAACAGTTGTTGTTCCGTCGGAAAGCGCGTCCACATCCACTTCGATGGCGTCTTCCAGAAATTTATCAATGAGAATCGGATGCCCCGGCGATACCAGAAGCGCTTTGTCCATAAAGCTTAGCAGCGTCTGCTCGTCATAAACAATTTCCATGGAGTGGCCGCCCAGCACGTACGATGGACGCACCAAAACCGGGTAGCCGATGCGTGACGCCGCCCGCAGGGCTTTTTCCACATCCATAGCCGTGTCGTTGTCCGGCTGATTAAGCTTAAGTTTTTGCACGATTTCCTGAAAGCGGTCGCGATTTTTCGCGCGGTCAATGGCATCAGGTGTTGTGCCGATAATCGGCACGCCCACCGCTTCCAAACCGCGGGCGAGATTCAGCGGCGTCTGGCCGCCGAACTGAACAATAACACCATCCGGCTTTTCCGTCTGGATGATGTGCAAAACATCTTCCAGCGTCACCGGCTCGAAAAACAATTTATTCGATGTGTCGTAATCGGTGCTGACCGTTTCCGGGTTGGAATTGATCATGATGCTTTCCACGCCTTCTTCGCGAAGCGCAAAAGAAGCATGCACGCAGCAATAGTCAAATTCGATGCCCTGTCCGATGCGGTTGGGGCCGCCGCCGATAATGGCCACTTTTTTCTTATCCGAAGGCCGGGTTTCGTTTTCCTGCTCGTAGGTGGAATAGTAATATGGGGTGTAGGCTTCAAATTCCGCAGCGCAGGTATCAACAAGCTTGTAAACCGGAAATATGTTTTCTTGCGCCCGCCAGTGCCTAATCTCTGTTTCACTTTTATTCCAAAGAGCGCCCAGCGCACGATCGGAGAAACCCATCTGCTTGGCGGCGCGTAAAAGTTCGGCGGAAGGCGCGACTTTCTTCAACTCATCCTCGGCGGCAAGAATATCAATTATCTGATGCAAAAACCAGGGATCGATTTTTGTCATTTCATAAACTTCATCCACGGAGAAGCCTTCGCGCAACGCTTCCGTCGTGTAAAAAAGCCGCAGGGAATTGGGTTTGATGAGTTTTGCTTTGAGCAGGGTTTTTCTTTCTTGCTCATCGTCGGGAAGTTGTTGGCCAAAACCGAACCGGCCGATTTCCAGCGAACGAATAGCTTTTTGCAGCGCTTCCTTAAAAGTGCGGCCGATGGACATTGTTTCGCCCACCGATTTCATGGAAGTGGTCAGAAAATCTTCCGTCTCCGGAAATTTTTCAAAAGTCCAGCGCGGGATTTTCACCACACAGTAATCAATGGTCGGCTCAAAGGAAGCCATTGTTTCGCGCGTGATGTCGTTGGGAATCTCGTCAAGCGTGTAGCCGCAGGCGAGTTTGGCGGCGATCTTGGCGATGGGGAAACCCGTGGCCTTGGAAGCCAGCGCCGAAGAGCGCGAGACGCGCGGATTCATCTCCACCACGATCATCTCTCCGGTCTGGGGATGAATGGCAAACTGCACGTTGGAACCGCCTGTTTCCACACCAATTTCGCGCATAATGGCAATCGCGGCGTCGCGCATTATCTGATATTCACGATCCGTAAGCGTTTGCGCCGGAGCGACGGTAATCGATTCCCCCGTGTGCACGCCCATCGCGTCGAAATTTTCTATCGAACAGATGATGACAACATTGTCGGCACGGTCTCGCATCACTTCCAGTTCATATTCTTTCCAGCCCAGCACCGATTCCTCCAGCATGACTTCGGTAATCATACTGGCCTCGAGCCCCGCTTTGGCGATTTGCATCAGCTCTTCGCGGTTGTAAGCCACACCGCTGCCGGTGCCGCCGAGCGTGAAGGAAGGCCGCACAATGATGGGAAAACCGATTTCTGAGGCTACGCCCAGAACTTCATCCATGCTGCGCGCAAAGCCGCTTTTGGGCACGCGCAGACCAATCTTTTCCATGGCGGCGCGGAATTTCTCGCGGTCTTCGGCTTTGTGAATGACTTCGAGAGAAGCGCCGATCATCTCCACATTGTATTTTTTCAGCACTCCGTTTTCGGCAACGGCTACGGCGGTGTTAAGACCGGTCTGACCGCCCAAAGTTGGCAAAAGCGCGTCCGGCCGCTCTTTGGCGATGATTTTTTCCACCGCCTCCGGTGTGATTGGCTCCACATAGGTGCGGTCGGCCATTTCCGGATCGGTCA
>DSAV01000046.1 GCA_011046295.1 Deltaproteobacteria bacterium
AATCTGGCAGCCGGCAAGAAAAACCACCAGCAACATACACGCTATTGTCCGGGCATTGAAAACCTGACGAAATCTTTTCAGAAACATCACAATTCCTTTTTTGCAAAACTTTACTTTATATAGCTTTTTTTACCAGCTCTTCAATCTTTTCTTTGGGAATAAGACCGACCATGGTATCAATAACTTTGCCATCTTTAAAAAGAATAAGAGTGGGTATGCTGCGTACCGCGTATTGAATGGCGGTTTTTTGATTATCATCCACGTTCAACTTCATAACTTTAACAGTATCTTTCATTTGGCCGGCCAGCTCTTCCACAATTGGACCGATGGCCTTGCACGGTCCGCACCAAGGCGCCCAAAAATCAATAAGCACCGGCTTGTCGCTCTTTAAAACTTCACCTTCAAAATTATCGTCGGTGGCGATGCCTAAATTTTCACTGCTCATATTTTGCACCCCCAAAATGTTTTTACTTGCGGCCTGTATGTCATAACAAGACCTTAAAAGTCAAATCCTATTTGGCGCGTAATTTGTCAGCAATTCTTTGACGGCCGGGCTTATATCTGCTATGAATGCAATAATTAAAGGGGGTTATATGAATTTAACAGGCGTTATTTCCACATCTCTGGTCATGGAGAGAAGTGATTTTCTGAAAAAGGCGAAGCCCAAAATGATGGAAAACAACTTCGGCAGGACCGCGGTTTATCTTACCGGAAAAATCGCCCTGATTCTGCGTCACGGCGGCGACCCCGAACATCACATTCTGCCGCACATGATTAATCACAAAACTAATTTGCAGGCGCTCAAGGATATTGGCGTCACCGAAGTGGTGGGTATCAATTCCACCGGTTCTTTGAAGAAGGAGCTGTCACCAGGCATGATTGTAATTCCTGATGATTTTATCACCCTGACCGCCACGCCCAGCGTTTATGAGAAAAGTACCATGCATATAACCCCGTCACTGGATGAACAAGTGCGCCAAAAACTTATCCGGGCGGCGCATGACTGCGGGCTTAACACCGTGGAAAAAGCAACATACTGGCAGACAAAGGGACCGCGGCTGGAAACAAAAGCCGAAATAAGAATGATGTCGGGCTTTGCCGATATTGTCGGCATGACGATGGCCAATGAAGCGGTAATCGCCATGGAACTGGAGCTGCCCTATGCCAGCGCCTGTTCCGTGGATAATTACGGCCACGGCCTCGTGGAAAAACCTTTAAGCATGGAAGAAATACTGGAAGGCACGCGCCGCAATGCGGATTTAATGATTAAGCTTCTGGAAAGCTATTTGAAAATTTAATTTCAGCAAGACACAAGTGCTTTGTAGACACGCCACTTCATCCCATTATACTATTTGTGCCTTACATGGTACAAGCAGATTCTAATGGAGACGCCTCTCAGGCGTCGTGGTAATCTCACATATACGGTAGCTTGCGAGATTGCTTCGGTCGTTGCGCTCCCTCGCAAAAACATTATGACACAGTATACAGGCCCGGAAATGACAATTTGGCTAAAAAGCGCCCAGCTGACACGGCTTGATTTTTATTTTCAGCGTTTCACAGGCGGCGCAAACTTTCATGCGGGGAATATTTAAATCCGTGGCTATCTTCCACGCCGCCGCGCAGGAAAGCCTGCCGTTTTGCAGCGCCCGCTCGATATTTTTCTTTAACTCCGGCGCAACATCTTTTGCCGGCTGCACGATTTTTTTCTTTTCGCCATAGCCGAAAAGACCAAGCTGACACTCAACAATATTAATATTCAGGATATCGATGGCTTTGCCGACATCTCCTATGGTCATACCTTTTTTGCCGGCAATTTCCTCCGCTTTGCTGCAGGCGATATCGTTCTCTTTTGCCTGCGCGACAATTTCTTCTTTCAAACCTTCATCTACTGTGGAATCTTCCGGATGCTTTTTAAAATATTTTCCTTTATCCAAATGTGTCATAATCTTATTCCTCTATTTTTTAAAGTTGTTTGGCCTATACCATTTTCTAAATCAAAGATGATATCGAGGCGGCTAGGCGGAAGCGACGAGGCGTATAACCTAAAGGTCACGCGTTGTACCATACGTTGAGGAAGCCGACAACAACGCCAACAAAGATAGCGCTTTGATTTAAAATTGGTATTACATGGCGGAAAGAGCCTTGGTATCTAACGTCTTAAACCCTTTTTCTTCCATAAGTTTTTCCGTCTTTTCCATCTGGTCGACATCAACGACAAACACCGCGCTTTTGGAGCCTTCCAGCACAAAACCGTATGCGTTATTAACGTTTATCTTTTCCTTATACAGCAACTGCGTGAGAGCATCCAGCCCGCCGGGTTTGTCCGGAATCAAAACAGCCAAAACCTCGCGCAGATGAACGGTCATGCCGGCTTTGGAAAGAGCCGCCTCGGCGCGCTGGGGGTCATCCACAATCAGATTGACCACGCCAAAGGTATCCGCGGTGGCAATCGTCGTGGCGCGGATATTTATTTTTTCCCTGTTTAAAACATCGGTCACCGCCGCCAGCTTCCCCGGCTTGTTTTCCGCGAAAATAGAAAGTTGATACGCGATCATAATGTTCTCCTTTTTTAGATTAATATAAACAAATTAAAAAATTACTACTTTGCCACACCATTTTGTCTTTGCGAGGGAGAGCAACGACCGAAGCCTTGTCCCGAGCAAAGCGAGGGAACTTTTGAGATTGCCACGGGCTATGCCCTCGCAACGACTACGTCGGATTGCCACATCCCGATAAATCGGGATTTGCAATGACACCATCAAGTTTACAGCACAAGATAGACTCCGCATATACGTAATGCAGATGCTGCATATACAAGATTTTCCCGCGGCATCACTCTAATCCTTCCTGTTATCGACAACACGGATGGCTTTCCCTTCACCTTTCGGAAGGCTATCCGGTTCCACCAAATCCACTTTCGGCGTAATCAAAATTTCACTTTTTAGTTCTTCCATAATTTTTCTTCTTAAGCCCTCCAGCTGTTTCATATCGCCGGAAAAATATTTCTTATCCACCTCCACCTTGACCATCATATCATCATTGAAACCTTCACGCTCGAGAATAATCAGGAAATTCGTGCCGACGCCATCTATTTCCATCAGCTTTTTTTCCACCTGCATGGGGTAGATATTGACGCCCTTGAGAATGAGCATATCGTCAGTTCTGCCCTTGATCCGTTCGATCCGTCGGTGCGTTCTACCGCACGTACAGCGCCCGGGGATGATTCTGGTTAAATCTTTGGTGCGGTAGCGAATCAGCGGCATACCTTCGCGCTGCAGCGAAGTCAAAACCAGCTCGCCTTCAACTCCTTCGGCTACCGGCTGCAATGTTTTCGGATCGACTATTTCCACCAGAAAACTGTCTTCCCAGATGTGCATGCCGTTTTGTTCGGGACACTCAAAGGCCACGCCCGGCCCGTTCATCTCCGACAAACCATAGGAATTAAAAGCTTTATAACCGTATATTTCTTCGATTTTTTTGCGCATTTTTTCCGTGTGCGGCTCCGCGCCTAAAAAAGCGATTTTAACTTTGGTATCGCGGCGCGGATCAAGATTCAGCTCCGTAAAAACCGTGGACAGATGCAGCGCGTAGCTGGGAATAACATGTACAACCGTAGTGGCAAAATCGCGCATGAGCTGAATCTGGCGTTTGGAATTGCCCGCGCCCGCGGGAATAATGAGCGCGCCGATTTTTTCCGCTCCATAGTGGAAACCCAAACCGCCGGTAAAAAGCCCGTAAGTCATCATGTTTTGAAAGACATCACTTTGGCGCATGCCGGCCATATACATGCAGCGCGCCAGAAGATTTGTCCAAACCGCGATATCACGCAGAGTGTGAAAAACCACGGTGGCGCGGCCGGTCGTCCCGGAAGAAGAATGCATACGCACCAGTTTTTCCTTCGGCACGGCGACAAAACCGTAAGGCCAATGTTCGCGTAAATCGTCTTTGGTGGTAAACGGAATTTTTTGTATATCGCGGACCGATTTTACGGCAGAAGCGGTTATTTTTTTTTCTTTGAATAACCTTTCATAATAAGGAGATTTTCGCGCCCTTCTTATCGTCTTTTGGAGAGCCGCAAGCTGCATTTTTTTCAGTTTGGCCTGGCCTATCTTTTCCACTTCTTTTTCCCAGTACATGTATTTCCTCCGGATATTTGACGAACCTGCTTTTTTTCTGTCATTGCGCCCGGCATACGCCGGGTAAAAACCACGCGGTTGCGGGGTGAAGCAATCTCACGTGCGGATTAGATTGCCGCGGCAGCTCACGCCGCCTCGCAACGGCTACGCCGGATCGCCAAGTCGCTTTCGCTTCTCGCGAGGACACGTTGAACGAATTGTTTTTCAATAACGCTCAATAGTTGCCGAATTTTATCAATCTCGATAAATTAATGCCACCGAATACTTAAACTTTACTATATTTATCGCCTTTCTTAACGATAATACCGTTTCTTTGCAGGCGCTCCAGATGTTTATTGACCAGTACGCGCTCGTTGGGCTCAAAAAACTCCAATGGTTTTCTGGGCTTGCCGTAAATGAACCAGGCGGCGGATATTTCATCCAATGTCGCCGGTTTTTTGAATATAAAATTCAGGATTTTATTCTCCCGTTCGTAAATAATATTTTCGTAATTGTCCCAAAGCTTTCCCGGGTTTTCCTCAAACAGGCCTTTTTCATGACAGGCGATCCAGATTTTAGCCGGAATATTCTTGAGTCGGCGAATGGATTCAATCGTTTCCTCGATGCTGGAAGCGGCGTCTCCGTACCAAGGGCCAAAAGGCGTCAAATCATAATCGCCGATAAAAAGCAGTTCCTCTTCCGGGAAGAAAAAAGAAAGATGCCCGGGCGTGTGCCCCGGTGTCGCAATCGCCTGCACGCGGATTCCCCCGACATCCGCCTCATCATTTATCGGGAAGAATTTTGCCGAAGTCAGCGGCTGATAATTAAATTCCTCGCGCACGATTTTATTCCAGTAGGCACGGATTTTGGCATCATTTATTCCGTACCAGTCTAAAAATATTTCCACATTCGTGAGCGGCGGAAAATCAGTTTCGGATATCCACACATCCGCGCCGTCAAACAAGTACATGTAATGAAAATGGTCTTCATGCCAGTGCGAAAGCCAGACCATATCCACGCCTTCCTGATCGCGCAGGCGGGTAAGTTTTCCCAGCGAGCAGGCCGGATCAATAATAATCCGCGCATCCCTGCCTTGTATATAAACTGAATGATTATAGGGATATTTGCCTTTATTTTCTCCGCTGATAAA
>DSAV01000133.1 GCA_011046295.1 Deltaproteobacteria bacterium
CCGCCGCCGGTGATGATTATATCATAGTCGTATTGCGGTAATTTTTCTTTGTTCATTTACAAAAAAGCCTTTCTTTTTTGTGCCACTTTAATCAGGAAGAAGGGCGTTTGTAAAGTTTAAATTGGAGATGCCGTAAAGTGCTAAATATTAAAGATTAATTCCTGTCAGCGCCGGATTGACAAACGTATCTGCGCATTGTATGAACTTACACGGGAAATGGTAAATATTAAGGAAACAAGCGAATGTTGAGAAAATGTTCCGGCCATAAATACTTGAATCAGACATATGAAAAGAGGTAGACGATAACCATGCCTGTTTACATACAGATTGTATTATTGATAACCGCTTTTGTTACTTTTGTCTTTCTGGTCATGTATGTTGGCGGTTTGGGAATCAGAAGACTGTGCTTCAAAATTATCGCGGAAATGGAAGAGGCCGGGGCTTTCAGCCCCGCCAAAGCAATTGAGCTGCAGGAAGTCCGGCAGAATTTTTTCCGGGTGGGCACAAAAAACCTGCGTCCGCGCGCGCTGAACCTTCTGGTTTCCGAAGGCCTGGCAATCAAGGTGTCCAGCGGCAAATACTACCTGGATAAAGAAAAACTGGCGCAGCTCAAAAACAAGATCGCGGAAAAATAATAAAAAGTCCAGCCTTGACAAAGCGTTTATGCGTGATTGACGGTTTTTAACCGTCGCGTTTTTTTATTTCCGAATAAAATACGTCCCCGTCAATCAGCTCCGGCGCGAGGCAAAACTTTCTACTTTCCGGATGACGGGCGTCATAAAAGATTGCCGCTTCATAAACCCTGTCCAGCGTTGAAGCGAGCCTCCGGAATTCGCCCAACCTCTCTTTGGGCACCGGATCGCCGGCGACATTTCTGACTCTGAGTGGATTAATCGGCGTGTTGCTCTGCCTCATTTCATAATGCAGGTGCGGCCCGGTGGCGAGCCCTGTCGCGCCCACGTAACCGATTAAATCCCCCTGCTTTACCTGCGCGCCTCTGCGGATTCCTCTGGCGAAGCGGGAAAGATGGCCGTAATACGTCCGGTAGCCGTTGGGATGATTGACGATAACAAGGTTGCCATAAGCGCCTTTGCGGCTGGCAAAGCTGACCCTTCCTTCACCAACAGTGCTCACCGGCGTGCCCGTCGGAGCAACGTAATCTATACCATGGTGCGGACGGTAAATCCTCAGGATTGGATGAAAACGCCTCTTGCTGAAATGAGAACTTATTCGTCTGAAACTGAGCGGCGCTTTCAAAAAAGCTTTGCGCAGGGAATTGCCCGCCGCGTCATAATAATCGGCCTTACCGCTATGCTCATAAAGGTACGCGGCGAACTTCTGATTATTGTTGATAAATTCGACCGAGAGCACCCTGCCGTATTTTCTGAATTTCCCGTTCAGATAGAGGCCTTCGGCGATAACCCGGAAGGTGTCACCTTTGCGCAAATCTGTGTAGAAATCAATATCCCAGGCGAAAATGTCCGCCACCTGCAGCGCCAGCAGGTATTGTTCCCTTTCCATGCCGATGGCGGAAATCAGGTTGTCTTCAATAGAGCCGTTGATGGTCAGGATACGCTTTTCATAGGTGACAAGTAATTTCTGCGCCCGAAAATCGTTCTCCACCCGCTCGATTTTTAAAATCGTATCATCATCTATTCCGTACGAGAAGGAATTGATAAAATTATTTTCATCGACGTTAATGTTATATGATTTGCCCGGCCTTAAATTCCGCAGGGGATGAATTTCCGCGGAAGCTTTCTTCATTGCCAGAAGCTCCTCCACGCGCAGGCCGTGCTTGATAAAAATCGAAAAAAGGGTTTCCCCCTCCTCAATACTGCTGCTGATTGATTTCAGCTCCGGCGCCTCGGCAACAACGGAAACAGGCGCAGGCGGCGGAGCTTTTTTCCGTAATAAATTTATCAGGGGCCTGCCCAGAAGAAAAACACTGATAAGAACAATCAGAAAACACAGGCGCAATATTTTTTTCTGCTTGGGGATTCTTCTCCTGTTCAAGCTTCTTTCCTCTTAAGAAAATAAGATAAATTAATATAAAATTACCTATTGTGAAACTTCTGTCAAGGGAAAAACGCCGTGCTTGCGTTTTTCGGCCAATCTTGATAACAAAAAATCGCGCGTCATTAACGCCGCCGGTAAAAGGGAATTTTATGAACACCCATTTCCTGATTATTTTTATTGTGGCGCTCGCGGCCACAGTCGTTGTGAGTTTTGCCTATGTAATATGGAGGACCCGGCGTGATGAGCAGAAACTAATCAGTATTATTCACGGCTCTCCCACTCCCTCTTTTGTCATTTCCAAAGACCACAAGGTGCTTTACTGGAACAGGGCGCTGCAGGCGCTGAGCAATATGAGCCCGCGCGAAATTGTGGGCACCAATCAGCACTGGCGTGTGTTTTATAAGGAGGAGCGCCCCTGCATGGCGGACTTGATTCTGGATGACAAACTTGAGCAGGTTACCAGTTTTTATCCAGAAAACTGGTCGAAATCAAATTTATTGGAAGAAGCCTATGAAGTCACGGATTATTTTCCCGAAATGGGTGAAAAAGGAAAATGGTTTCGCATAACCGCGGCAGTCATCAGGGATGCGCGCGGCAGGGTGTTTGGCGCGGTAGAAACGTTGGAAGACATCACCGAACAGAAAACGGCGCAGGAAGAACTCCTCCAGCGAAGCAAGGAGGAATCGCTGGGCAGGTTTGCCGACGGCGTGGCGAAAGATTTCGACAGTCTTCTGAGCGCTATTTTACGCAACGTGTTTTTGGCCAAGATATCCGCCACGGATGAAGATAAGATTGTGGAAGATGGCCTGGCGGTGGCAGAACGTGCCGGCCTGCAGGCAAAGGAACTGGCGCACCGGTTGATTACCTTCGCGCAGGGCGGCTATCCCGTCCGCAAGCCGGAAAATTTAAAACCCCTGCTGCAGGACGCGGTAAAAACCGTGTTTGCCGATTCAAATGTTAAATGCAAAGTTGCGATTGCCGATGATTTGTGGCCGGCGGAAATCGACGCCGCGCAAATCAGGCAGGTGATCGAAAACATGCTAATCAACGCCAGAGAAGCTGTTTCCAACGGTGGGACGGTGGATCTGGTCGCTGAAAACACTCTTACCGGCACAAATATCAGAACACTGGGGCAGGGAAAGTATATACGTATCATCATCAGGGATAACGGCGTGGGCATCCCCAGAGAGAATCTCTCGCGCATATTCGATCCTTATTTTACCACGAAAGAAAAGAAAGGCAGGGGAGGCATCGGCCTGGGGCTGGCCATCTGCGATTCCATTATCAAAAATCACAACGGATTGATTTCCGTGGAATCAACGGCCAATACCGGAACGACATTTTTTATTTATCTGGCGGCCGCGCACAAAAAAGCCGCGGCATAAATGGCCGCTGTCTTTTCCCGAACTATCTTTTTTAGACTTGTTCTTTTTTGAGCGCGCAAAGTTTTTTCCGGTGCCGCGCCTGCAGGGACTGGAATTCGCAATATTCGGCCAGCTTGGCCAGAGCGAACACCGCCTGCGGCAGAGCGTTGTAGGCGGGAATGCCCGCATCGCAAAGGATATTTTGCAGCAAAACGCGTTTTTTCGTGTAGCGGGGATGAGGATTGTATTGCCGCAGGACAACTGCAATAGGCTTTCCCCTCGCGTGCTTTTTGGCGGAGTGAGCGATAAAATTCGCAATGGTTTCAATCTGTGCGCCGTTGTCGAAATTATAAAGCCATTCGATATGCAAAGAGAAAACAAACATATCGATATAACCGTGCGAGAGAAGCTCCAGCGTTTTTCCCAGTGCCTCAAGCTCGGTAAAAAGTATATGCGCGTCGATAGGGTTGCGGATCATGTTGCCCGCCGGCGGGATATGTTCGCGCAGTTTCTGCGTAACTTCGTCGGGCAGAGAAACAAGATCCAGCCCCGCCTGCGCGCAGCTGTCCGCCGCCGCCACGCCGATGCCGCCGCCCGTGCCGATAACCGCCACGCGGCGACCCTCGGATTTGTCCGCATAAATGAACGCCGCTGCGACATTCGCCATTTCTTCCAGTGAATTTACCCGAACGGCGCCGCTTTGCTTGAAAACAGCGTTCCATATTTTTTCGCCGCCGGCCATGGAGCCGGTGTGTGACGATACCGCCCGCGCGCCGGATTCTGTAAGTCCCGCTTTGAGAATAATTACCGGTTTTTCTTTGTTGATTCTGGTGACAAGCTCCAGCAACTTACGGCCGTTTTTTACACCTTCCAGATACATCGTGATGACTTTTGTGTCTTCGTCATGGGAGAGATATTCCAGAAAATCCGTGCTGTCCATCGTCAGAGCGTTGCCGTAACTGATTACTTTGCTGAAGTAAAGCCCAAAGCGGGTGCTGGCGTAATTTGTGAAATCCTGCGCGTGCCCGCCGCTTTGCGTGATGAAGGCAACCGGGCCGCTTTTTTCCGGCGGGGCAATCCAGGTTACGATGCGTGATTTGGGCACGTAAAATCCCATGCAGTTGGGGCCGATGACGTTGAGTTTGCCTTCCTCGGCGATTGTTTCGATTTGTGCCTGAAGCTTGAGGCCTTCTTCCTCGCCTGTTTCCTTAAAGCCGGAGGAAAAGATATGAACATTTTTACTGCCGGAAGCTACGCAGTCTCTTAGTGCGTCAGGTACAAAGGGCGACGGCACGGACACCACGACTAAGTCGACAGGTTTTTTCAGAGCTACCAGAGAAGGATAGGCCTTGATGCCGTCAATTTCCTGCGCTTTCGGATTGATGGGATAGAGTTTACCGGGAAAGCCGTAATCTTTGATGCAGCCGAACATACCGCGGAAACCGCGGATGCGCGGACGCATGGCGCCGATGACCGCGATGCTTTTGGCGTGCGTTGCCTGATCGAGCGCGGCGTTTAATTCTTTTATCTCGTGCGGCGTTCTTTCGGCAAAGCGTTTCCTTGCCGCGGCTTCATTGTTTTTATCCAGCACCACCAGCGCGTCCACGGCGGTAACCTGTCCGTCGGGAGAAATCAAAAGCGGATTGATATCAACTTCTTTGATATCGGCGCGTTCGGTGCCCAGCCGGGACAAGCCCAGCAGCGTTTCTATTAATTGTTCTTTGTTGGCAGAGGCTTCACCGCGAAATTCGCCCAGAAGCTTGCGTGACATTATTTCTTCAATCATGGATTGCGCCTGAATTTCATCAAAAGGCGCGATACGGAAAACCACATCCTGGAGCGCTTC
>DSAV01000182.1 GCA_011046295.1 Deltaproteobacteria bacterium
ATCAAGGATGAAATAAAGCGATTAAACGGTATCATTGAAGAATTTTTATCTTTTTCCAAAAGCCGCAGGCTGGAGTTGCGCGATTTTTCTATCACGGAAATATTACAGAAAATCGTAAGTCTTATTCGGGAAGAGGCGCAGGATCGCGGAGTGATTATCGAAACCAAGTGGCGCGAGTCGCCCGCGGTAATTCCGGTTGATATTAATAAAATTCAGCAGGCGTTTCTAAACATAATTAAAAACGCCATGGAGTCAATACCAGCCCAGGGGAAAATTTCCATTACAGTAGATAAGGAAGGGAAAAATTATATTATCGTGAGAATTTCAGATACCGGTTGCGGCATGACCGCGGATGAAATAGAGCGGATTTTCAGCCCTGAATACACGACCAAGGAAAAAGGGGTTGGGTTGGGAATTCCGTTAGCCAGCGAAATCCTCCGCGGGCACGGAGGGGAAATACGCGTGATCAGCCGAGAAGGCGAGGGGACAACTTTTGAGGTAATCTTGCCGCGAGAAAGATTAAACGACAGGCCGTTAAAAGAAAAAGGATAAAATTATGCAAAAATTGAGCATCCTCATAGTTGAAGATGGCCAATCCCAGAGGGAAATGCTGAGGGATTTTTTGCTTTCCGAAGGGCATAACATTTCTGAAGCTGAGAACGGCAAAAATGCTATTAAAACTGTGATGGGTAATCATTTCGACCTTGTTCTTCTTGATTATAAAATGCCGGGCATGGACGGGTTGGAAGTTCTCAAAGAAATTAAACGCATCAACCCGGAAATAGATGTTGTGATTATTACCGCTTACGGCACGATTGAAACAGCCGTTGAGGCAATAAAGGTCGGCGCGATTGATTATATTACCAAACCGGTGGAGCTAGATGAACTGCTGCTTCTGGTAAATCGTGTGGCGGAAAGAAGACAGCTGATTAAAGAAAACGAGCTTTTGAGAGAGGAACTGGGGAAAAAAGGCATTACTGCCGATAAGATTATTTATAAAAGTCCGCAAATGGCTGAAGTAATTAATATGACCGGTCGTGTGGCCGCCAGCCGGGCGTCGGTTTTGATTCAGGGAGAAAGCGGTACGGGTAAAGAACTTTTAGCCAGACTTATTCACCAATTGAGCCCCCGGGCAAACAAGCCGATCATAATTGTTAATTGTGTTGCGCTGCACGAAAATTTATTGGAGAGTGAATTATTCGGCCACGAAAAAGGGGCATTCACCGGCGCCACGTCACGGCGCATCGGCCGTTTTGAAGAAGCTGACGGAGGTACTTTGTTTCTTGATGAAATTGGCGAGCTAACTCCTACTGTTCAGGTTAAGCTGCTGCGGTTTTTGCAGGAGCGGGAACTTCAACGCCTCGGCAGCAATCAAAATATAAATGTCGATGTGCGGGTGATCAGCGCGACTAACCGAAATCTAGAAATACAGGTTGGTGAGGGGAGCTTTCGGGACGATCTTTTTTACCGGCTAAAAGTTGTTACGCTTTCTTTGCCTCCATTAAGAGAAAGAAAAGAAGATATACCGGTGTTAATCGATCATTTTATTCAAAAATATGCACAGGAAAACAAAAAGAACATTAAAGGCCTTACCGCTGAAGCACGTGATCTCCTTTTGAAGTATAATTATCCGGGAAATGTTCGCGAACTGGTCAATATCATGGAGCGGGCGGTGGTTATCGCCCGTGACGAGTACATTACCACCACTGATCTTCCTTTCAAACCTTCCCTGCCGTACATGGATGCGAGTAAAAAAGCCCCCGGATATCTGAGGGATTCCTTGGAAGGATTGGAAAAGCAACTGATTGCCGAAGCCATGGAAAAAGCTGACGACAATCAAACAAAAGCCGCGGAAATACTTGGCATGTCTGAACGCATGCTGCGCTACAAACTTAAAAAATATTCTTCGAAAACCTAAAGTGGTTTTCTTGAGAATCTCGCCTAATGGCTACTTTTCGATTCTTTTCTTCAGTTCGGTAAGAACCTTATAATGTTTTCTTTCTTCTTCTATAATTTGCTCGATATTTTCGTGTTGCGCTGGGGGAACTAATTTTTTAATTTCATGATAATAAAGAATTGAATCCAGTTCGCGCCTGATGGCAAAGTCAAACGCGGCAATCGTGTCAGTTACTCTGGATAGTTCTTTATCCATCGCTTCTTTAGTGAAAATTATGTTGTTATCGACGTAAGAACGTAAATATGCGCTATATTCTCCCGCGTAGCTTTCGGGAGGATTATATTTTTCTATTTTTGCGAAGATACCTTCAAAAATCTTTTTGTGATTCGCCTCTTCTTTTGCCAGATGGGCAAAAAGCTCTTTTGCTTCCTGCTGCTTTGCTATCTGCTCGGCAAATTTATAGAAATTAATGCCGTTTTCTTCAATCCTAATGGCCACTTCCACAATGTCACTTGCTGTAAAAACTCCCATACTTAACTCCTCCTGCTTTGGATGATTTAACTTTTTAAAAGTTGAGCATATTTCTTCAGCTAATGCAATGGTTTTGCATTTCGCGCAAGGGTTTTAATTAGTTATGTAACTGATTTAAAAATAATTTTATTCAGTGTTCTAAAACTTTTTGTTTTTTACGCTGATTATTACACGTATGGTCGGCGGCTTTCTTTCCGGAAAATAAACACCGTCCGGCAATACAACTTTTGTATCAATGGTAGTGTTGGAAATTATATTCTGTAAATCGATTGGTTCTGTTTCAACCTTGATTTTTTCATGATTTATGCGGGAATCAAAAAGGAGGTTAATTTTTTGGGGCGATATGCTTATCCTGTGCAATGAAAGGTTGTTTGGTAAGGAATTCTGGGTCGCAATATTCACGGGAAAGGAACCGCTTATCAGGCGCGTCGCGTAAATATAGGCCTTGGCCGGTTTTATTTCCGTAATTGATAAATTAGAAGGAACGCTGATCATGTCCTTAGAAAGTATAATTTCTTGTTTTATCGCGGACACTGAAGAAAGATCCAGAGATAGTTTTAACGCGCGTTCATCAAGCAAATAAAAAGCCTGTTGAGGGCCTTGAAGAATGACCTTTGCCTCAGTAAGGCGGGGTTCATCAATTCGCCAATCAGCCGGAACGTTTCGATATTCAATTGGTATAATAAAATTACGGCGCACAATCTCTCTTTGATAACCAAAGGCAAACCATAAAATGCAGGCCAAAGCCAGAGCGATTATCTTTTCTTTGGAATTTTCTTTAAACCAGGCGATTACCGGATGCCGTTTTTTGGACGGCACATTGCGCACATAAAATTTATCGATTTCGTTGTGCAGCTCGGAAGCGTTACTCATTTTTATAAGCATGCCCTGGTAGGCAATTGATATTGACCTGGATTCTTCTGAAACGACAACACAAAGAGCATCGGAACGTTCCGCGAGCCCGACCGCCGCCGTATGGCGTAATCCGATATTTCCGTATCTTGATGTGTTTACAGATAAAGGCAGATGACAGCCGAACATTTTTATCTGGTTGTCTTTGATAATTGCTGCTCCGTCATGGCCTTCGGAGTGAGGATCGAAAAGGCTTTGCAACAGAGGTTCGCTGAGCAATCCATCGAGTTTTGTTCCTCCGTTCAGATGCCTCTCCAGGTGATCTTCTCCCTGCAGGACAATTAAGGCGCCGACGCCTTTTTTTGACAGCTCCGCCGCCGTGTGCGTTATTATCTCGGAGGCTTTTTCCAGGTCGGAAAGGGGACGGGACTTTTTCCTGAGATTGCCCAGGAGCGCCAATCTTTCAAAAAGGTTGCGTAAATCTTCCTGGAAAATTACTACCAGCACAAACAATACGATGGCGAAAAAAGATTGAAGCACTATAGTGGTAAGATAAAGCTGCATGAAACGGGCGGCTATATAAACTCCGCCAAGAAGAATGATGCCGATGAGTACAAAGCGCGAAGCTCTGTTTTTAAACCAGATAAAAAAAGCAAAGAGCATTATGGCAATAATCGCGATATCCAGAACATCCTGTATTCGTAAGCTCTTTATGGCGGATAACGCAGTATTGAACAGATCCATGCGATTTCCCTTTTGCTTTATTAATGGTGTTATACAGAAAAAACTTTTAACATGTCAAGCAAGATTATAAAATTATATTATTATTAGATTCCGTTTTCATTTGACACGGCATAATCTATTGCCTATACTGCAAACGACGAAGACAATAACACATAGAAATAGAAAGAGAGGTTTAAATAATGGATGAAAGAACAATGAGAAACATGAGAGATGGGGTAAAGAAAGTGCCGACCCCTATATTAGCTGCGGCCATAGTGATATTGGTCTTTCTTTTTGCCAAGCCATGGGTTCAGGTGGGCCCCGGCCAAAGAGGAGTTGTCCTTTATTTTGGCGCCGTCCAGGAGAGTGTATTGGCGGAAGGGCTTCATTTCCGGATTCCTATCATGCAGGAAGTTGTGTTGATGGACGTCAAGGTACAGAAAGTAGTGACTGATACCGTTGCGGCATCAGCGGATCTGCAGGATGTGACATCGTCTATCGCCCTTAATTATCATCTGGTTCCCGATAAAGCCAATATTGTTTATCAAACGATTGGCGTTTACTATAAAGAAAGAATTATAGACCCCGCTATTCTTGAAGTGGTAAAAGCCGTATCCGCAACATATACCGCGGAAGCGCTCATCACTAAGCGGCCTCAGGTTAGTGAGGCGATGAGAGTTTCTCTTATGGAAAGACTCAAAGAGTACAATATAGCAGTTGACGCTTTTTCCATTGTTGCTTTCAGTTTTTCCAAGGTTTTCGCGGAAGCGATTGAAGCAAAACAAACAGCGGAACAGCTTGCCCTTAAAGCGCGTAGAGATCTGGAAAGAGTAAAAATAGAAGCGGAACAAAAAGTTACGGCGGCCAGAGCAGAGGCGGAATCATTGAGGTTACAGAGAGCGAATATTTCACCTGATCTTATAGAGCTGCGTAGAATTGAGGCAAATCTCAAAGCCATTGAAAAATGGGATGGTATTATGCCTCAGGTTGTGGGCACGGGAGGCGTGCCGCTTATTGGCCTGGGGGACGTGAAGAAAAGATAACAGATCAGGAAATTATTCAGGAAAAAAAGTATTGACAGAGTTATTTAGCGCTGTTATATGAGAACCCAACAATCGTAGGAAAAATTATATGAATAAAAAAGAAGTCAGATTTTCGCTTAATAACTGGTGGTGGTGGAGCCTCACA
>DSAV01000101.1 GCA_011046295.1 Deltaproteobacteria bacterium
GTGCTCGGCATCAATGTAAGCGGCAAGCCCGTTTTTCTTTTGCGCTTCCGCCACGATATGCAGGGCGAGTGTTGTTTTACCTCCGGATTCCGGGCCGTATATCTCCACAACTCTGCCGCGCGGTACGCCGAAAGTGCCCAGAGCGATATCCAGGCTTAGAGAACCGGTAGATATGGCCGGAATATCCGCCACCTTCTCGCCGCCGCCCAATTTCATAATAGACCCTTTGCCAAACTGTCTTTCAATTTGCGTGATGGCTAAATCCATCGCCTTTGATCTATCCGTGTCGATGCCCATAGTGCCATGACCTCCATTAATATTATTATCTGATTCTTTTTTTGTTTTCTTCGTGCTCATTTTTCACTCCCCTATAAAATTAAAAGTCTTAAGTTTTGAATAAATCGCCCCTTGCGGGGCAAGCTTGCTTTGAAACAATACTACTTCCTTACAGATAAATTCACCGGCACTGTAATCACTATATTTGTTAATCGCTTCGCCAACCCCGGTCACGTCACCAGGATTTTTAACGCGTCCCAATGTAAGATGAGGCCGGAAATTTCTGTTTTCGCGCTCAAATCCGATTTTTTCAAAATCTTCTTCCAGTTGCGCCTGCAGTTTTGCTATTTTTTCTATATCCCCTGACGCTCCCAGCCAGAGCACGCGCGGTTTCTTGCTGTTTGGAAAACAGTCTGTTCCTTCTATTTTAATCGATAATGGAGTTGTTAAAGCTACCTGCTTTTCCACGGCAGCGCAAATATTTTTTTTATCGTTTTCGTCAATGTTGCCGAAAAATTTCAGCGTAAGATGATTGCCCTGGGGCTTAGTCCAGCTTACCTTGCCGGTGATTTCTTTTTTTAATTTTTCCTGCAAAATTCCGGCCGCTTCTAAAATATCTACAGGCGGCTCTATCGCCAGAAACGCGCGGATATTTTTTTGAGCCTCATTCATTGTCTAGCCTGCCTGAAAGATAGTCGTAAATAAACATCAGCGCCGCTTCGGAAAAAACAAGTTTGTTGCGTCTTCTGTCCCAGCGAAAAGCAAAATGGCGGCAATTTGTTTTTTTGCCATCCGCCAGCGCCAGATAAACGGTGCCGGCAGGTTTTTCTTTAGAGCCGCCGGTTGGGCCCGCGATGCCGGTGGAGGAAAGCCCTAAATCAGTTGCGGCAATTTTACGCGCGCCTTCGGCCATTAAACGCGCTGTTTCCTCGCTTACCGCGCCATGCTTTTCCAAAACGGCCGCGGGAACGCCCAGCAATTCCATTTTGGCCTTGTTGCTGTAGGTAACCAAACCTCTTTCCAGAAAATTTGAGCTTCCCGGCACATCCGTGAGGCGGCTGGCAATCAATCCTCCCGTGCAGGATTCCGCCACCGCCAGCGTCAGTTTCTTCGCGATAAGCATGCCGGCAACAATTTCTTCCAGCGTCTGATCACCGTAGTGAAAAATATTTTGTTTCAGCCGATTGGCAATTTCATCCCGCGCCTTTTCTAATTTGTCCTGTGCCTCTTCCGGTATCTGCTGACGCGAAATGATGACAATATGATTTTCCGGAAAGACGGGATAAAAACCGATACTCACGCCAAGCGCGTTAAAATCTATATTTTTGAGTGCGTTGTCCACCGCCGCTTCGGAAAGACCGAAAGTTTTAATGGTTTGTTTTATCGTGTAAGATTCCGTCTGTGGAAAATGCTTATGCAAGATTGGAATAACTCCTTCCGGCATCATTCTTCTTGCTTCCGCGGGAACACCGGGAATAACAAAAATCAGTTTTCCCTCTGTCTTTAAAAAAAAGCCTGCCGCCGTGCCTACGGGGTTTTCAATAACTTCCGCGCCCTGCGGAAACATCGCCTGCTTGGCGTTGTTTTCTATCCAGCGCAGATTGTATTTGGCAAAAATTTCCTTGATGTGGTTCAGAACTTTTTCATCAGTATAAAGAGGCAGGCCGAAAGCGGCGGCGATGGCCGCCGAAGTTATGTCATCCGCGGTAGGCCCCAGGCCTCCGGTGCAGATCACGGCATCCGTCATCGACAATAAATGATTGAGGCGGTCTTTGATTTTGGTAAAATCGTCGCCCACGGACATGATGGCTTCCACGCCCCAGCCCTGCTGATTTATCTCGCGCGCGATAAAAGAAGCGTTGGCATCAGCCGTGCGTCCGGAAATTAATTCGTTGCCTATAGTTAGAATACCAACTTTCATATCACCCCTGCAGCTTTGCAAAATGTCACCGGCATTCGCCGGTCTGCGCATATGCGGAGTTTATCCGGCGTATGCCGGATTGCGCCGCGCCTTGCCTCTGGCGCATTTTCCAAAGCTGCTCAATACTTGAACTTTTTAAAATTTTACAAAAAAATTAAACAAAATCAGTATCGCGGCGGCGTAAATTCCCGCGCCGATATCATCGGCCACCACACCCCAGCCGCTGGGAAATTCCTGAAACTTGCGCAGAGGATAAGGTTTCCAAATATCAAACATGCGGAACAGAACAAAAGCGAGAGCAAGGTTTAGAAAATTTATCGCTACCGGCAGCATCGCCAGAAGAAATCCGGCGATTTCATCAATAACAATGCGCTGGTCGTCCTTTTTCTGGTAAATTTCCTCCGCGCGGTGGGAAACATAAATGGCGGCGGCTGTCAGAACTATAGTAAAAAAGAGCCGAAAAATCCAGGGCAGAGGTAAAAAAGCCAGGCAAATCAAGACTCCCAGCAACGTTCCGGCCGTCCCCGGCATCACGGGTGAAAGCCCCGCGCCGAAACCAGTGGCCAAAACCTTAATAATTTTGTCTTTTGTAATCATGATGGAGTACCCGGATAAAATATTAATTGTTTTCAGCTATTTAAGTTTTTTTGCAGGCTAGCTTTTTTCTCCTTGCGTGTCAAATATTTTTGCCCGTGCTTTCAAACCTGCCCCTATCGCCCGTAACAAAAATCCTTGACAATAGAACAATCGTTCTATAACATAGCTGCCATGAAAGTCAAGCGAACTTTACCGGATGTGGAAAAAAAGATTTTCACCTTTTTCCGGAAAAACCGGCGCATGCCGACTTATTCGGAGATGGCGGATATTATCGGCGTGCGCTCCAAAAGCGTTGTCCACTTCTGGGTAGAAAAATTAATCGCCGCAGGAATCCTGCAAAAAGACGCCAAGGGATTTCTCGCGCCGGCGCGCCTATCGCTGGCGCTGCCTCTGGCCGGAGATGTCTGCGCCGGATTTCCCTCGCCCGCGGAAGAAGAACTGCGCGATGTGATTTCCTTTGACGAATATCTGGTCAATCGCCCCGAAACTTCTTTTCTTCTCTCCGTCACCGGCGATTCCATGGAAGGCGCGGGCATTATGAACAAAGACCTGGTGATTGTGGAGCGCGGCAGAGAGCCGAAAAACGGCGATATCATTTTAGCGGAAGTGGACGGCAACTGGACAATGAAATATTTTTGCAAAAAAGGAAAAACGGTAACGCTGGAAGCGGCCAATCCCAAATACCCGACGATTATTCCCAAAGAAGAACTGCGCATCGCCGGGGTGATTACCGCCGTGGTGCGCAAATATCATAAATAATTTTTTAGGAAAACAGAGGAAAGCCTATATGCAAAGCAAAATTATCTTTTTTGAAAATACTTTTGAAGCGGGAAGCATGAATAAAACAAAAACATTCCATCTGGCAAAACTACGCCAAAAGTTTTGCCGATTTATCGAATACGGCGATTGGGAAGAGAGCTTGCTGAAGTATGAAAAATACTTTAATTGGTTCTCCTACGGTCTTATTGCCGCATCGGCTCTATTCTTTCTTCCTGTCTATATATCGATCCCGGCGCGCTAAGCTTGCTTTATGACATAGGGTGATTGAAAATGATTCAGTCTCAAGTCAACCATTTAACATCTTTCAAAGAGAAACCTGCGACGGCATCCTCTCCGGCAATAAGTGTCGTTATGCCGATTCCGACAACTGCCAACAAACCGAAACTACTTGATCAACTTAGCCAGGCAATGCGTTCCAGGCATTATAGCCGCAAAACTGAAGCAACATATATTCACTGGATTAAACGCTTTATCTTTTTTCACAATGTCCGGCATCCTAAAGACATGGCCGAGCCGGAAATCAATGCTTTCTTAACCAATCTGGCAGTAAAAGAACATGTAAGCGCTTCAACACAAAATCAGCCTTTGTGCGCTATTATCTTTCTCTACAAGTATGCCTTAGATAGAAAAATTGGCGACATAGGCGAGGTCATTCGCGCAAGAAAACCGGTTAGACTGCCCGTTGTCATTACAAAATCCGAAGTCAAAGCTGTTTTGGAGAATTTAAAAGATAACAAATGGATCATTGCCTATCTTATGTATGGCGCGGGTCTCAGGTTGATGGAGTGTTTACGTTTGAGAATTCAAGACCTGGATTTCAGCAAAAACCAAATACTCGTCAGAAGCGGCAAAGGGGATAAAGATCGTATAACGATGTTTCCCGAATCGGTCAAAAAACCATTAATAGAGCATTTAAAAAAAGTTAAAAAAATTCATGAATCCGATATTGCCAATGGCTTCGGCCGTGTGCTTTTGCCAGAAGCTTTAGCACGCAAATATCCCAATGCCTCAAAAGAATGGAGTTGGCAATGGGTATTTCCTCAAAATACCTTGTGGCATAACAAAAAAACTGGTGAGCATGGCAGGCATCATATTCATGAAACAATTATTCAGAAGTTGGTAAAAGATGCCGTGGTGAAAGCCGGCCTTGTAAAAAGGGCAACCTGTCACACTTTCCGTCATTCCTTTGCGACACATTTGCTTGAGGATGGCTATGATATAAGGACGGTTCAAGAGCTTCTCGGACACAAAGATTTAAAAACAACGATGATTTATACCCATGCTCTTAACAAAGGGCCATCCGCAGTGAGAAGCCCGGCGGATAGCCTTTAAAAGCTGATTTGGGATATTATACGGATCTGTATAATATCCCCAGTACAAAAGCAGAAAAAAGGTTGATTGTTGTTTTATATTAAGATATTAAGACCAAAATGATCATTTTTAACATAGGGGTTTATACAGCAAATTTGCTGTGTTTGCCATATTAGCATAGATCTATATAAACAATGTTCGGCCGCCGCATACGCGGACGGCCGAACGGAAAAATAAGAAATTCAAGAGGATGTGAGTTCATGACGAAACGAAATTTTCATGAAAAAACGCTTGAGTGTGTA
>DSAV01000163.1 GCA_011046295.1 Deltaproteobacteria bacterium
CCCGTCACCATGAATATGAAAACGTACGCTCAAGGGTGGTCAAAATTGGGTTGTCACAGATGGTCATTTTTCGGTTGTCAAAGCCAGGCTCAGGTTACTCCTAACCTAATATCATAAATTCCGGCTGTTCAACACAAAAACGTGAGATAAAGAGCACAGCCTTTAATCGTAACATTCAGTTTTATCTGATTATGTTTCTAAAGCGTTGAGAACATAGTTTATTTCCCTAAAATCAATCCGATTATTTTCGGCACGATTTCTTTGGCTGATTTGCCTACTTCCAGCATGGGGCCGACGCATGAGGGGCAGCCGAAAGCGCACGGGCATTTTTCAATTAAAGAACGTGCCGCATTTAATAAATTTGCATGTTCGTGGTAAAGCAGTTCCGAAAAGCCGATGCCGCCGGGGTAGCCCATATTAAAGCTTAAACGGAATATCTCCATCTTTTTCTCTGTTTCTTCTCCAAATACGCCGTCTTCCACCAGCAGCGGATTAGAAGCGACGGTGTTGGGTATTGATTTTCCGGTTGCGTCTTTCAGTACGCGCTTGCGCGGCACTACCTGATTGAGCAGCTCCTGCACATAATCAAATTTTTTCTTTTTCAAGAAGTTGCCTGTTGCCGGTAATTCATTGACATTCATCATCATAATCGTTATCATTCATTAACGTTTTGATAATTATGAGATTGCTCATTGAAAACTATAAAATATACCCGACATGCAAAAAAAAGAATGAAAATGCACAATATTTCTGAAGCTGAAATTGTCGAGGCCATAAAAAACAATGATTTTACTGCACCTTCCGTTGAAGGCCGAATTAATTCCTGGAAAAAAAGTGCCGATAAGTTTATCAGAGTTACATATAAAAATGAACCGGCCAGAATTGTCGTCATCACGGCGGTTAAGAAGAAAAAAGGATGGAGGTAACCACTCATGAAAATAGAATATGATAAAGAAGCCGATGCTCTGTACATACAATTAAAAGAAGCGCCGGTAGATGATAATATCGACATAGAAGAAGGGGTCTCTATTGACTTTGATGCCAATAAGCACATCATCGGCATCGAAATCCTGGGCGCAAGTAAAAAATTATCTTTGGAAAATATCACCACTGTCACTATCTCCAACCTCCCTGTGGAAACTGTTGCGGCTTAATTATTTCATCATCTTTTGACCCTTGAGAGGCAATCCAGTTCCTTCTTGCTCAGGGTATTCGCCGGACTAACGCTTGCCCCTGTCTTTTTTGCTATCTGCCTTTTGTCATCGCGGGGCCTGCTATAGCAGGATGCGGCGATCTTTCATTTTGTCATTACCCGGCTCACTTGCCCAGCAGGGAACCCCGGCGAATGCCCGGGCATGCCTGGGCGACCGGGTAATCCAGTTTATTTTTTGTCTTTCTGGATTCCCGCTGTTTACTCCGGCGCATGCCGGATGCACGGGAATGACACAAGAAACATCTCATTTCCCCAAAATCAATCCGATTATTTGCGGCACGATTTCTTTGGCCGATTTGCCCACTTCCAGCGTCGGCCCCACGCACGAGGGACAGCCGTAAGCGCACGGGCATTTTTCAATTAAAGAGCGTGCCGCGTTTAATAAATTTGCATGTTCGTGGTAAAGTAGCTCCGAAAAGCCGATGCCGCCGGGGTAGCCCATATTAAAGATTGAACGCAATCAAATCGTTTCTTTTTCAGATCATCTTTCGGGCTGGTTTCCGCTTTGCTCGTCTTGCAATTATATGCCGCATAGAACCTTGCTCTGATACTTCTTAAGAGCGCTTTACAAGATCATGCTGCCACGGTGTGGACATTTGACGGAAGTCCGCTGAGAATCAATTCTTTTAATTGTATTTTTTTGCTGGCGTTATCAATGTCGATTCCAACCAGATTGCCTTCGGCGTCGTAATCCAAAACAACACCTTCGGATATTTCTTTGCTTTCCGCGCTTTTCTTTTCGGATAAGTCAATATAGAGAGAATCTGTTTTTGGATAATAGTTAAGTCTCATTTTTTATACCCCCTATCGGGAAATGCATTATGAATGGTTTTTTTATCATTGAGTGTCACTACCCGCAAGATACGATTTTCAAGCTCTTCAACAATACCCCAAAACCGGTAACGATTATTATCTTGAGGTTCAACTTTCAATGGATTCTCAATAACATTAATACACCATTCTTTTTTTAGATATGGCCGCTTTCTTAACACTTCCTTTTCAAAATACTCAGTGAAATTGTATTTTTTCATTTATTTTTATATAACATATTTGATGCTCTTTAAAAAGATTTTAAAATCCGGCTCTTGGGCATGCGCCAGCGCAATTCAGCAATGCCGGAGATATAACACTTAATTCGCTTTTTCATTTCCCCAAAATCAATCCGATTATTTGCGGCACGATTTCTTTGGCCGATTTTCCTACTTCCAGCGTCGGCCCCACGCACGAGGGACAGCCGTAAGCGCACGGGCATTTTTCAATTAAGGAGCGTGCCGCGTTTAATAAATTTGCATGTTCGTGGTAAAGTAGCTCCGAAAAGCCGATGCCGCCGGGGTAGGCGTCAAACACAAAAATGGTTGGGTCGAATTCATCAATTCGCGCGCCTGATTTTTCGCTGAAACTATCAGGGCGTCCTTCAGAAAAGGAAGTAATCACGCGGCCCGCTTTTCCCTGGCTCACAAACCACTCGCCTGATTTGTCACCCAGCGCGCGGTCGATATCGTGCGTGTCGGCCATCAGAAGCATCGCGGATAAATGATGCAGTGTGTAGGCCAGGCCGGAAAGCCCGTCTATAATTTCCGCGGGCGTAAAATTGAGCGCGCGCAGACGGTCGCGCGGGATGGTAAACCAGTAACTGGTCGTGTGCATGTCCTTTTCCGGCAGATTCACATCGCCGTAGCCCAGATTCTCGGATGTGTAAAATTTAATTTTTTTGAAGCCGACAACTTTGCGCACTACCTGCACTTCGCCGTGCTCCACAATCGCTCCGTCATCTTTGTGCTTATCAAACGAATCAATCACGCGCACGTTGGTATAAGTCATGGCGTCGGTGTAGTAATCGGAATCCACCTTGCGCACGTAAGCTTTTTTACCTTCTAGGTCGAGTTTATCCACATGATACTGTTCGGAAGCCATCATGTAAATTGCCTCGTCATGCAGGGCGGTAAAGGCGCTGTCCCAGTCCACCTCGGCAATGACTTTGTGCTTTCCCGTCTCTGTCGTATCCACGACCACAACATTTTCCGGATTAATCGCGCGCAGGCTTACTTCGCTCGCGGGATAACTTTCCGCCGCCCAGTGCCAGCGATCGTCAGCTTTGTGCAGCACGCCCTTTTCTTGCAGGTATTGTAAAAACTCTTCCAGGTTTTCGCCACCGAAGATTTCTCCCTTTTCAAAAGGCAATTCAAAAGCCGCGCTTTTTATATGATGCAGGAGGATTAAAAGATTATCCGGATTGATGCGGCAATGCTCCGGCGATAAAGCAAAAAAGTAATCGGGATTTTCCATGATGAATTGATCCAGCGGATTGCTGCGCGCGATGAGCATGGCGAGGCTCCTGCCCGCGCGCCGTCCCGCGCGTCCCGCCTGCTGCCAGGTGCTGGCAATCGAGCCGGGATAGCCGACCATGATGCACGCTTCCAGATCGCCGATATCGATGCCCAACTCCAGCGCGTTGGTGCTGATAACGCCCATGACTTCGCGCGCGCGCAGGCCTTTTTCGATTTCGCGCCTTAAATTCGGCAGGTAGCCGCCGCGGTAGCCGGTGACAAAATGGTCGTCCAGCGGCTTGCTCTTCACGAATTTATCTTTCAGATACTTGGTGAGCACTTCTACGTTTAAGCGGCTGGTGGCAAACACGATTGTCTGAATATCGTTGCCGATCAGGTCAGAGGCGATTTTGCGCGCGGGCGTCATGGCGCTTTGCCGGATGCCCAGTTCGCGGTTGACGAGCGGCGGATTGTAAAGAATAAAAGTTTTGGCCGCGGTCGGCGCGCCGCTTTTATCCAGAAGCGCCACTTCGCGCTCCAGTATTTTTTCGGCGTGTTCTCTGGGGTTGGCGACCGTCGCCGAGCAGCAGATGAAAACAGGATTCGCGCCGTAAAAACGGCAGATGCGCACCAGCCGGCGGATTACATTGGCAAAGTGCGAGCCAAAGATGCCGCGGTAAATATGCAGTTCGTCAATGACCACGTATTTTAAATTGGTAAAAAGTTTTTGCCATTTGGTGTGATGCGGCAAAATTCCCGTATGCAGCATATCGGGATTAGTAACGACAACATTTCCCATCTTGCGGATGGCCTGGCGCGCGTCATCGGGCGTGTCTCCGTCGTAGGTGTAAGTTTTGATATCAGCCTTGAGATCGGTTATCAGGCTGTGAATCTCGTGCATCTGGTCCTGCGCCAGCGCCTTGGTCGGGAAAAGATACAGCGCGCGCGTTTCGGGTTGCTCCAGAATACTTTGCAAAACAGGAAGATTGTAACAAAGCGTTTTGCCGCTGGCAGTAGGCGTGATCAACACAACATCCTTGCCGTTGCGTATAAAACGAATGGCCTGCGCCTGATGCCGGTAGAGCTTTTCCAGGCCGCGCTTTTTCAATATGTCCAGCAGGCGCGGATTTAACCAGGCGGGATAGTCTTCAAAATCGCCGGATTTAGCCGGTATTTCCACTACCGCGGCGGCATTACTGCTGAAGCTCTTATTTTTCTTCAGGCGGGTAACCCATTCATCTAATGTCAATTTGGCCATATAAATTCTTTCTCACGGCGTATTATAAACAAATCGCGCAATATGACAACAGGCAGTTTGTTTATTGTAAGGAGCACATAATCTGTCCGCTCTTGTAGCACATAAACTGTCCGGTTAGAAGTTACCTTGTTGGAGGTGACGGATGAGACGGACGGAGTATCTACAGGAGGTACGGAGGATGCGCTTTGAAGAGCTGTATTTGAGCTGGCAAGAAAGAAGGTTAAGCCAGGAAGAAGCGGCAAGAGTGTTGGGGGCCTGTTGCCTCATAAATAAATGTTACCGAAGGAATAGCATTTTAAGGAAACGTTGCCTCATAAAAGATGTTACCGAAGCCGGGTGATCTTTTTGAGCTTCATTTCTATGATGTTTCTTAAC
>DSAV01000207.1 GCA_011046295.1 Deltaproteobacteria bacterium
TGAAAGAATTTACGAACTGAAAAAAAGAAACAAGAAAAAACCACTGAGTTTTGTCTGCTCGGATTTAAAGCATATCAGCCAGTACGCCAAAGTCACCGATTACGCTTATAAAACAATGAAACGACTCCTGCCGGGAGCTTACACTTTCATCCTGGAAGCATCCCGCCTGGTGCCGAAAATTATTCTCCCCAAAAGATCGACCACGGGAATCCGCGTGCCGGACAATCATATTTGCCTGGCGCTGATCAAAGAATTAGGTGAGCCGATTATCAGCACCAGCGTGAAAACCGCTCAGGGCGAATCATTGGGTAATCCTTCTATTATCAAGGAAAACTTTAGACGCGTGGTTGATTTAATTATCGACGGCGGCATTATTATGCCGGAGCCGTCCAGCGTCATCAGTTTGGTTGATGACAATATTGAAATTATTCGAATTGGTAAAGGCGATATCAGCGCCTTTCAATAATATACACAGGCTGGCCGTTTAATTCGCGTGTTCAAAATTTTTAACATGACGAAGTTCGTGGCCGCGCAAAAGGACATTTATGAAACACACGATGCTCGTGAACGCCGCGCATAAAGAACAGATGCGCATGGCGACGGTTAACGAAAAGGGCAAGCTCATCGAATTTAACATTCAAATGGCGGTTCGGGAACCGATTATCGGAAATATTTATAAAGGCAAGGTGCTTAAAGTTGAGCGCGGCCTTCAGGCGGCCTTTGTGGATTACGGCGGACCAAAAGACGGGTTTCTTCCTCTTAAAGACACGAACCCGGAATATTTTACCCCACAGGAAAAAGGCGGCAAGCCCACGCTGAAATCAGGGCAGGAAATTATCGTGCAGGTCGTGCGCGAAGCGACCGGCAACAAGGGCGCTCTTCTGACCTCTTATATTTCTCTGCCCGGCAGATATGTTGTCTTGCTTCCCCAAAAGCCGGGTTTCGGTATATCCCGTAGAATAGAGACGGAAGACGACAGAAAAAAACTTAAAAACCTCATCGGACAAATTAAAATTCCCGAAAACATGGGCTTGATTATCAGGACGGCCGGGATGAACCGGACCAAACAGGAAATCCAGCGCGATTACCAGATGCAGATGAGGCTGTGGAAAGAAATTCAGAAAAAAGCCTCCGTCAGCCCGGCGCCGCTGCTAATTTACCAGGAAACCGACTTTGGCGTGCGCAGTCTGCGCGACTATTTGACGCCGGAAATCGGCGAAATTATGGTTGACGATCAGGAGACTTACCGCAAAATGCGCGCTTATCTGAAAGCGGTTACGCCGCGCCAGGTAAAGATGGTTAAGCTTTATAAGGAAAAAATTCCTCTCTTTGAAAAATTTCAGCTCGAAGAACAGATACGCCTCATTTATCAGGAAAGAGTGGAGCTAAAATCCGGTGGCTATATCGTTATCAATCCGACGGAAGCGATGATTACAATTGATGTCAATTCCGGCCGTGCCTCGAGCAAAAAAAACATTGAAGAAACCGCTTATAAAACAAACATTGAAGCCTGTGAGGAAATTGCCCGGCAGCTGCGCCTGAGGGATTTGGGCGGATTGATTGTCATTGATTTTATCGACATGGCGGATAAAAAACATATTGCTGATGTCGAAAAAGAATTCAAAAAGGCTCTGAGCATCGACCGGGCGAGAATTCAACTTGCCCGCATTTCCAAATTCGGCCTACTCGAATTATCGCGTCAGAAGAAGCAGTCCACCATCCAGGAAATAAGCTATATTAAATGCCCTTACTGCGAAGGAAGCGGTCTGCGGCCTTCGCTGGAATACGCGGCGCTGGGGGCGTTTCGAAGAATTGAATCGGAAGCAGTCAAGGGAATTTATTCGGAGCTGAAAGTTACTCTGCCGCATGAAATAGCCAGCTTCATTCTCAATCGCAAACGAAGCAAACTTTTAAGCCTGGAGAAAGCTTTTTGCATCAACTTATATATTTCCGGTAGCACGGAAATGCCGTGGGATAAGTTTAATATCGAGCATACAATAAAAGAACAGGTGCCGGAGCACGGCGATGCTCAGGACAAAGACACGTCCGAGGCAATGGAAAAAGATCAGGAACAGGCACAACGCCAAACGCCGCCAAAAAAGAAAAGCCGGCATCGCTCGCGGCGCAAAAAAAGAAAAACAGAGGAAACCGGCGCGGATGATTCTTTACCAACATATTCATTAACGGCGGAACTTGAAGAAAATTTGCCTGTACCGTCAGTTGTGTCTGAAGAGACTTCTTTGATAATATCACCGCGGGAAGAAAATAATGACACGGAAGAAAATCTCCCCAAAGATTCTTTTTCAGAGGATGCGAAGCCGGAAGAAGATGACAATATTTTCTGAACGTTTGAAGATAGGCCATCTGTGCAGCTAAAGAATAAATTTTTTAAGATTTTTCATTGGCCGGAGGCCAGCTGCCTTGCTCTGGCCGTGGCCGCTTCCACGGCGGCAATAAAAGTTTCGCGTATTTTTCCTTCTTGAAGAACCTTTAAACCGGCGGCGGTTGTTCCTCCCGGAGAAGTAACCATTTCTCTCAGCTGGGCCGGTTCCTTATCGCTTTGCAGGCAAAGTTTGGCCGCACCCAGCATCGTCTGCATGGATAATTTCGCGGCCAGATCTCTAGAGAGCCCGACTTTTTGGCCGGCTTCAATCAGCGCTTCAATGATCATAAAAAAGTAAGCGGGGCCGCTGCCGGAAAGTCCCGTTACGGCATCCATGAAAATTTCTTCGACTTCAACACTCAAGCCCACGGCGTCAAAAATGGCGCGGGTTAATTTTAAATCAGCATTTGTCGCGTATTTTCCTTTTGCAACTGCCGCCGCACCTTCTCCCGCCAGCGCCGGCGTGTTGGGCATTACGCGTAGAACGCGTGATTTTTCAGGTAGAATAGATTCGATGAGAGATGTGGTAATTCCCGCGGCAATGGAAATGATGACCTTGGATTTGCTGATAAAAGGCGCGATTTCATTTAAGGTTTCGCGCATGTTTTGCGGCTTGATGGCCAAAATGATGACAGCCGCGTTTTTGGCAGCTTTTTTATTATCGCCAGATACGGGAAAGCGCATTGTGGAGGAAATGAAATCCAGGCGGCCCTGATCAATATCTGTGATGCCGATGTTTTTTTTGGGCGACAATTTTTTTTTCGTCAAAGCCTGCGCGATGATGCTGCCCATTTTCCCGCCGCCGATAATGGCTATTTTTTTCCCCTTAAACATGGCCGCTCCTCCTTTTGTTGGTGAGTATTAATGCAATTAAAGTATGTGCCCTGTCAATATAAATTGTCTCGTAAGAAGTATTATAGGATTGCTTGAAATCATTATTTTATGATACGTATTTTACAGGAGGAAAAATAAGATTGCTTAAATATTTTAGCATCGATTCCATGAAAATCGCCTGCTGGGTAAATGGCAATGGTTTTGATGAACAGGCGCAAAGTTTGTTTTTTATTCACGGCTCCGGGGGAGATCATAGTTCGTGGTCTTTTCAGTACGCCCGTTTGAATAAAAATTTCAATATAATCGCGGTTGACCTTCCGGGGCACGGCTCTTCGGAAGGCAGCGGTGAAAACGATATAAATAAATACAGCCTCTGGGTGAAAAAGCTGCTTGATGCTTTGCAATTGAAAAACGTTATCATTGTCGGGCATTCGCTGGGCGCGGCGATAGCGTTGACGTTTGCCGCGGAATTCGGCTCGATGATAAAAGGGATTGCGGCTGTCGGCGGCGGGCTAAAAATGCCCGTTAATCCGGCAATTTTTGAATTATTGAAAAAGGAACCGGAAACCGCGTTTGAACTGATGTGCAAGTTTTCTCTGGCCAAAGAAAACAGGGATAAGCTTGCCGAGCCGCTGAAAAAAAGCATGGCCGTGGCAAATATCGAGGCGTTATATAATGATCTTGTTGCCTGTGACAAAATGGATTTAACTGAAAAAGTGAAAATAATTAATTTGCCGTCAATGATTATGTGCGGCGAGGAGGATAAAATGACGCCGCCTCAATTGTCGCGGGATATTGCCGCCAGTATTAAAGGGTCAAAAACCTGTTTCATAAAAAACGCCGGCCACATGGTTATGATGGAAAATCCGGAAGAATTTAATAAAGCGTTAATTGATTTTGCTAAAACCATTGCGGCGCAAAAGGCTTAAAGAAAAGCGAGGATTTATGTTTGTTTTGGAAAATTTTATTATTGCTCTGGCGAAAGTTATTGATATCGGCTTGACTGTTTTTATGTGGATAATTATTTTCCGCGCGGTGATTTCCTGGGTGAACGCCGATCCTTACAACAAGATAGTCATTTTTTTATACCGTGTGACCGAGCCGGTGCTTCGCCCCGTGCGCCGCGTATTGCCGGCCCAAAATATCGGGATTGATTTTTCTCCGATTGTCGTCATTCTGGTAATTCTTTTTTTACGTTTTTTCTTAGTGCAGACAATGATGCAAATTGCCCGTTCTTTGTAATACGGACAATAAAAATTAGTTTAGCAGTATGATCCGGATAAAAGATTCGAAAAAAGGCTTTACCTTCGCAATCCATGTAACCCCTAATGCGTCGCGCAACCAAATAACCGGTTTTCAGGATGGAGCGCTGAAAATCAAAATCACGGCGCAGGCGCGCGAAGGCGAAGCGAACGCCGCCTGTATAAAATTTTTGAGCAAGTTTTTATCTCTTCCCAAAAAGCAAATACAAATTATTGCCGGAGAAAAATCAAGGCAAAAAATAATTCTGATAAAAGACGCGGCAAAAAATGAAGTGCAAACAAGGCTAAACAAAATCTCTTAAATTTGCCCGCCTGCCTGTTACAATTTTTTTTTTGCCGGCAATTAAAAACCCAAGGATCATAAATTTGACCGTCGCTGTTTACGTTTAAACAAAAAGCACGGAAATGTATTGACAAACTTTTTAACCTTTAATAAGAGTTCTTAACATTACAAGAGAAAGGAAGGTTTTTAAATGAGTAGTTTCAAGAAAAGCATTTTTGTATCGGCAATAATCTTCTTCTTCACCGTATCGTTCTGGGCGAGTGCTTTTGGCGATGAGATCAGAATCGGCGTTATCGGTCCGATGAAGTTCGTGCAGGGCA
>DSAV01000197.1 GCA_011046295.1 Deltaproteobacteria bacterium
ATATGTGAGCACTTATCAATCCATAAACCCCATGTGCTTAAATATCGCTTGACATGGTCATAGTGTTCGCGATGATATTGTTTCATATATTCATGCTTTTGCACGCAATATTTCCTTCACCATCGCGTCGCCGTTGTCCAGATACAAAAGTTTATTTGCCGAGCCGCTTTTGCGCGCGATATTTTCCAGCGCGCTTTTCTTTTTTCCCATTGCCGCGACTTTAAGCTGCCGCAAACTTTCCGCGGGAGCTTCCTTTATTTCCAAAACGCCTCGTTTCACGGCCAGGTCAATCAAAGCTCTGCCACGCTCACTGCGGACAATCAACTGATTCCAGCCGCGCTGTTCTTCATCTGTGCCGGCAAAACGCGCCGCGCCCACGGAAATATCGGCATATTCGGCCGTGCTGTCTATGCAATAATTACACGCTTCACGAACGCAGGCCTGCGCTTCCGTAAGAGGAATTTCTTTAACGCCCTCCCGCGTGTAAAGCTCCAGAATATTTTTCCCCGCCGGAATATCCATACGCTTTATATCATCTATCATTATGCTCTTTTGTGCCAGCAATGCGGAAAATTTTTCCATAGATAACGCCCAGCCGCAATAAAGACCGATAACAAGTTGCAACTGATTTACTTTTTTTGTTTCTTGTTTCTCTTGGGTTAATTTCATCTTGGCCAATGCCAGCGCCTGGCAGGGCGTGGCTACCACACCGGCGCGTCCCTGCTGCTCGCGAACAAACTGATTGAACGCCGCCGCCATCGGAGAAACAATGAATTTGACCCTCGCGCTTTTACGTATCGTGTTTTTATCCGCGGCTATTGTCCCGTAGCGCAGATATTGTTCTTGACCAGATGATACAAGCGCGGCATCGATCAAATCTTCGGCCAGCGCCAGCTCCAGAAGCGCGGTGACCGTGCCGCCGTGCTGGCCCGCATCGCGGATTTCGGAATCCGCCGCGCGGGTTAGATAATAAGCTTTCACCGCACCGATTTCCGGCGTCAGATCCTTCGCGTCAAATAAAAGCTGCCTTAACCTTTCAAAATCGGTGGGCGTGCGTGGACAATAGACGTGGCATTTACCCTCGGTCAAATCGCAGTAATGCAATTGAACGGTGCGGTCATTATATATTGCCTGATAGGGGCAAAGACCCACGCAGGCGCCGCAGCCGGTGCACAAATGCGCATCCAACACTTTATTTTTCAACAATTTCTGGCTGCTTAGCCTTCTTGCCATTAATGCTCCGACGGGATAATGATTTATTTTTTATATAACATTAACGCCGGCTAGGCAAGATATCGATAAAAGTTGTAAATTTAAGCCGGAAACGTTAATATTTACTGCATATAATAAACGAGGAGCAAAATCATGAAAAAAATATTGTCTATAGTTATTTCATTTCTTTTTTTACTGACATCGTGCGCGCCGACAGCCAGTTCGCGTTATGATGACAGGGCAGAACGTGAAGCCACTATGACGGTTCAGGACGAGCGGAGACTGACGCAGGAAGCTCTTCCCAAAATACTGAAAGATTATCCTCCGGCACAAAATAATGAACTGCAAAAATATGTTTCTCAGCTTGGAATGAAAATCGTAAAGGCAAACAATCTGGAAGGCAATCCCTATTCTTACAGCTTTACGGTGGTTGATGTTGTCGCTGTAAACGCGTTCGCCATGCCCGCCGGAACTATTTTTATAACCGCGCCGTTGATTGCCATGGCTCAAACGGAGGCGGAACTGGCCGGAGTCATCTCGCACGAAATCGGCCATGTCGTGGCGCGTCACACGGCCAAGCGCATGTATGCCATGGAAAAGGCTCAAAATAAAACATGGCTTTACGCGGCGGGTGGCGGATTGATTGGCGCTGCCGCGGGTCTGGGACTGGCTCTGCTGATTTGCGGAAGAGGCGACACGGAATGTCTGGCAAAGGCGGCGGCAATCGGAGGTGTTGTCGGCGCGGGAGGCGGTATGCTTGCCCAGCAATACGGTTTTCTGGTCAATTCCCGCGAAGATGAAATGGAAGCGGACCGCATAGGTTTTCAGCTGGCCGTCAACGCCGGATACGATAGAAATGAGGTGGGCAGATTTTACGAACGTCTTTGGGAAATAGAAAAGAAATCCCAGGCATCGGCCAGCCCCATCGAAAAAAGGCTTTCTGATGCTTTCAGCACTCACCCGCCCAGCAAACTGCGGGTACAGCAGATGGAAGAACTGGCAGCTCAAAGCCCCGCCAAGAAAGGAACTGTTAACACTGCAGGATTTAACCGGGCAAAAAAAATGGCCAGCGATATGCCCAAAAAGTAAAAGAACCTGTAATAGATTAAAGTTATGTGCTTTGCTTATTTACATCCCGCGGGCACGCTCTCCCCTCGGGATGTATTTCTGGCACGCCCTCTCTTCACTTCTTTAGCTATGCACTCTTTTTCTTGCGGGAAGATTACCGGAAAAAAAGAAATTTAATCTTAGCCGCTTTAAAATTTTAAATCAGCCCTGTAATTTTTTACCATGGATCAACGTAAGCGTGATTGCCCTTGTCCGGCTTTCGCGCGGCCACGGAATTTAATCCGCGCGTAATCCATTTTCGCGTGTCAGCCGGATCAATTACCGCGTCGATTTCCAGGTGCGCGGCCATGTTGATGGCTTTGCCCTGCTCATACAACTGGGCGACAAGTTTTTCATATAACGCCTCGCGCTCGGCCGGATCTTTTATTGCTTCCAGCTCTTTTTTGAAACCGGCTCTGACCGCTCCTTCCAGGCCCATGCCGCCGAACTCTCCCGTCGGCCAGGAAGCGGTGAAAAAAGAATCATGAAAACCGCCGCGGGACATGGCCATGACACCCAGACCGTAACCGCGGCGCAGGATTACTGTAAAATAAGGAACCGTTAAATGGGAACCAATGACAAACATACGGCAGACATGGCGCACCTGCGCGCGCTTTTCGATTTCCGGCCCGACCATAAAGCCGGGCGTATCGCATAAAGAAAGAATCGGCAGATTATGCGCTTCGCAAATCTGCATGAGTCTCGCCGCTTTGTCCGCTCCCTCCGCCTCGATGGCGCCGGCCATGTGCATGCAGTTATTGGCGATAAGACCGAAAGGGTGGCCTTCTATTGTGATAAAACCGGTCACCATGCACTGGCCGAATTTGGGACGCAGTTCCAAAAACGAATCCGTATCCGCCAGCGCCCGGATCACCACGCGCACATCATAAGCGCGCCGTCTGTTCTCCGGAATCAATTTGCGCAGGCGTGTCTGATCACCCGCTTCCCATTTTGCAGTTACCCCCTGAAAATAGGAAAGATATTTTTTAGTGACAGCAACCATTTCGACATCGTCGGCTACTTCGATATCCACCACGCCGTTTTGCGTCTGCACATCGATGGGGCCTACTTCTTCGGGCTTAAAAACACCCAGGCCTCCGCCTTCAATCATGACCGGACCACCCATGCCAATATTGGAATTTTTCGCGGCGATAATCACATCGCAGCAGCCCAGAAGAGCGGCATTGCCCGCAAAGCATGGACCTGATACGACGCCAATTACCGGCACTTTGCCACTCAAGCCTCCGAACAAGCTGAATGTTCTTAAATCCAGGCCGGCCACCATGACGCCCGCGGCATCCACATCGCCGGGGCGGCCGCCGCCGCCTTCGGCAAATAAAATCACCGGCAGACTCTCTTCATGCGCCAAATTAAGCATACGGTCTTTTTTCTTGTGATTAAAAAACCCCTGCGTTCCGGCCAACACGCTGTAGTCATAAGCCAAAACCATGCAGCGGGCTTTATCAGAAGGGAATAAATTTCCATTTATTGTACCGATACCGGCTATCATCCCATCTCCGGGAGTTCTCTGGATTAAATCATCGAGAGAACGCCGTCCGCGCTGAGCGGCTATTGTCAGCGCTCCGTATTCAACAAAACTATCTTTATCAAAAAGATCTTCCACGTTGGCGCGTGTCGTGCGCTGATTTTTAGCCGCTCTTTTGGCAACTACATCGGGACGGTTTTCATCCAACGCGTAAGAATGTCTTTTAATTACCTCCGCCAGACCGGCGCGCAGAGACTCGGATGCAGAATCCTTAGCTGCGGGTGGAGAATTTTTTTCTTTAAGATTATCGTCTTTAGCTTTCATCTATTAACTGCTCCATTTATTTTTTTTAAGAAACCATCTCCCGGACAATTTCCTTAATCGGTTTAATTTCTCTGATTAAAGCGCTTACCTGACCCGCGCCGAAAGCCGCGCGTTCATAATTGCCGGTTTTGTCGGGGTTGATCTCCAGTTCATCGGCAATATTTTTTACCGCCGGGTCAGCCATTTTTTCTTTAACCCACGGTGTGACGATAATTCTCTGCGCCACCTTCATGCCCAGCGCCGGAATTAAATCCGTGCCTCCATCGCCGCATCCGACAATCGCTTTTTTCCACTGCGTGGAGGCGGGGCTTTCCTCCGAGGCCAGAAACCGCGTACCCACCTGCACGCCCTGCGCGCCCAGGGACAGCGCCGCTTTATAACCTCGGGAATCGGCAATGCCTCCGGCGGCGACAATAGGCACATCAACATTATCGGCCACGAGCGGCACCAGAACCATGGTGGAAGATTCAGGATTGCGCGAACGGAGCCCCCCCGCTTCAGAGCCGACGACAACAAGAGCGTCCGCGCCGGCCTTAACCGCGGCAATCGCGTGCGACAGGGCCAGCACCACGTGTATTCCTTTCATGCCCAGACCATGGATAATCGGATAAACATCTTTGGGCGAGCCTACGGAAGTCGTAACAGTTTTTACGTCTGCGTCAGCCAATACCTTCAAAATTTCCGCGTTTTGAGGATTAATCAGCATAATGTTAGCGCCGAAAGGCTTATCCGTAAGTTTTTTTACTTCACTGACAATTTTCTTTACCTCATCGGTATCATTAATAAAACCCAGCGCCAGCATCCCGTAAGCGCCCGCCTCCGAGACGGCAGCCACCATTTTAGGGCTGTTAAACATGCCGATCGGCCCCTGAATAATGGGGTAGCGGCTACCAAGCATTTTGAGCAATTCCGGCATAAAAACCTCCTTA
>DSAV01000234.1 GCA_011046295.1 Deltaproteobacteria bacterium
ACTACGCTTTAAACAGGCGCGCCGCGCGTTCAATTTCCGTATTGGCTTCTTTAACCATGCGCTCGATTAATTCCTTGCAGGTGGGGATATCATTAATCAGTCCCACTGATTGCCCCATCATCATGGGCGCCGCGTCAACATTACCCGTTTCCCATGCCTCTTTTACCTTCTGACCGGAAATAAGCGGAAACAAATCTTCCAGACCGCAGCCCTTGGCTTCGCGCGCCAATACTTCTTCCACAACTTTATTTTTAATGGCTCTGCCCTGCAGGCCGATTGTTTTGCAAATCAGCGTGGTTTCAAATTCCTGCCGGCGCACTATTTCCTGTTTGATGTTTTCGTGCACTTCGCATTCTTTTGTCGCCACAAAACGTGTGGCCATCATCACACCCTGCGCGCCCAGAGTAAGCGCCGCGGCCATGGTGCGCCCGTCGGCGACGCCGCCTACGGTAACCACCGGAATTTTCACCGCTTCGGCAATGCGCGGCGTTAAAAGCATGGTGGTCACATCATCATTTAGCGGATGTCCGCCTTCTTCAATGCCCGCGGCATAGATACCGTCATAGCCTGTATGTTCCGCGTGAACGGCGTGGCGGACTGAACCTACCTTATGAAACATTTTGACACCCGCTTTTTTCAGTTTTTCGATAAATTCCATGCCGACCGCTTTATCCAAAGGAGTACCGGAAATTTCCACTCCCGCTACCTTCTCTTCCACGCACACGCGCAGATACATCTTGTGATGTTCCGGCGTAATATGCACGGAGGGAAGAATCGTCACGTTGACCATAAACGGTTTATCAGTGAGTTTTCTGGTTTCTTTGATAGCCGCACGAAGCTCTTCCTCGGTGGGATAATTGCCGGCGGTAAGGTTCCCCATGCCGCCCGCGTTGGATACCGCTGCGCAGAGCTTTGGTTTGCAAAGCCACATCATCGCGCCGCAGATTATGGGATATTTGATGCCGAACATTTCCGTAATTGCTGTTTTCATTTTTTCACCTCAAAAATATTATTAACTTATTCTCTATTCGGATACGGTAAGAGAAAATGCGCCGCCGGAAGCAAATTCGTCCGGCTCTTCCAGAATTTCAATTATATCCTTATAAAGACGTTTTTTCAGTTCAGAAAAAATCCCGCGATTCTTCTTGAATGTTTTGGCAAACGCCAGCGATTTTGTCATAAGGTCTTCTTTATCCGCGCAGGCCTTAATAATAATGTGGTGTTCTTCAAGTTCCTGCGCTGTATAGCGGTTGCCGGTGAGCTGCATTTCGGAGAGTTTGTAGGCGGGAACGGCTTTTTTTATGAAAGCGTTCATGCCGGGGCGGAAGGCAATTCCCAAATTCACTTCCGGAAAACAGAAAAATCCCTTGTCGGAGCGCATAAAACGAAAATCGCAGGCGCAAGACATTATTGAACCGTTGCCAAAAGCATGCCCGTTTATCGCCGCGATAACCGGCACGGGATACGTAATCAGTTTTTTGAAAACCACACCCATGCCGCGGATAAAATCGATTACCGGCTGAGTCTCTTTCTTCTGCATTTTATCCAGAATCCATTCGACATCTATCCCCTGAGAAAAATTTTTCTCGTCACTGGAAGTAATAATCAGAGCAGTAACTGCTTTATCGGCGATAATTTCATCAAGCATAGCGTTAAGCGTATCGGAAAAGACGAGGTTTTGCCTGTTCGCCCCATTGGTCATGGTAAGAATCGCCACGGTTTCGTCTTTTTCCCACATCATGATAGACATATTTTCTATCCTTCCTCTTTTTAGTTTTCCCTTCATATTAGGGTTACGTTTAGAGGTCAAGGAATAAAAAATGCGGCTGTTTATTAATAAATGATAATGACTTGCAACGCGCTGATAGTTATAAAAATCCGCTGCAAAATAAATTTTTGTTGACTCTTTTTGCTCATCTGGCAAAATGGCCGCATAAATATTTCAAGAATGTCCCTAAACAAGGTCGGTAAAAATGGATAATAATGTGGGTATGATCGCCTGGGAAGTCACGCGCAGCTGTAATTTAAACTGCGTTCATTGCCGCGCCGCGGCCAATTGCGGACCGTATCCGGGCGAACTTACTACCGAACAATGTTTAAGGCTAATTGACGAAATTGCCGCTTTTGCCAAACCCGTTATTATTCTGACCGGCGGCGAGCCGCTGATGCGGCCGGATATTTTTGAAATTGCAGCGTATGGCACAAAAAAAGGTTTGCGCATGGTCATGGCGACCAACGGCACACTGGTTGACGAACAAACCGCACATAAAATGATGGAAAGCGGCATCCAGCGTGTCAGCATCAGCATTGACGGCAAAGACGCCGAAAGCCACGACGCTTTTCGCGCCGAGCAGGGCGCTTTCGCCGGAGCGATGCGCGGCATTGAGGCGCTGAAAGCCGCGGGAATGGAATTCCAGATCAACACAACTATTACCACAGCGAATCTGCGGCAAATTGAAGAGATACAAACTTTAGCCATCACTTTGGGCGCGGCCGCGCATCACATTTTCCTGCTTGTGCCCACAGGACGAGGAAGAGATTTAGCCGAACAAGCCATTACCGCCGCCGACTATGAAGAAACGCTGATGTGGTTTCACAAGCAGAGCTTCACTTGCCCTATTCAGCTCAAAGCAACCTGCGCGCCGCATTATTTCCGCGTCATGCGCCAGCAAAAAAATAAAGAAGCGCAACCGGTCAAAAAAGCCGGCGGCCATTTTCACGAATCAACGCGCGGCTGCCTGGGCGGCATCACTTTCTGTTTTATTTCCCATGTAGGGCAGGCGCAGCCCTGCGGTTATCTGGAGTTGGATTGCGGCAATGTGTTGAAAAAGAGTTTCGCCGAGATATGGGAAAATTCAGAAGTTTTTCGCGACTTGCGTGATTACCGTAAATATAAAGGCAAGTGCGGGCGCTGTGAATTTATAAAAGTATGCGGTGGTTGCCGGGCCCGCGCCTATGAGGCCACCGGCGATTATCTGGCGGAAGAGCCGTTGTGTTTGTACGAGCCGAAAAAAATGTAATATTTTTACGTCATTCCGGCGAAGGCCGGAATCCAGACGTCGTTTTGGCAAAAGCCCGGGACCATAAATAAAATATATGATTAAGCAACCGGCCGTATATATTCTGGCAAGCATGAAAAACGGCACTCTTTACACCGGAGTCACTTCCGATCTGGTAAAAAGAATATGGGAGCATAAAAATGATTTAGCTCGCGGATTCACAAAAAGATACAAAGTGCATAATCTGGTATGGTATGAGCTGCATGGCAACATGGATACAGCTATTGAACGGGAAAAGAACATTAAGGAATGGAAGAGAGCCTGGAAAGTTAAACTTATTGAAAGAGAGAATCCGAATTGGAATGATTTATATAATTCGATTTTATAACTGGATACCGGCCTACAAGGCTGTGTCGTAATTACAAATTCGTCATTCCGTGCAAGCGAAGCGCGACACGGAATCCAATAATTTCAATAACTTCTGGATACCGGCCTTCGCCGGTATGACAGCTTTTATTGCTCTTCATGCTATTATGAAACAACCTCTACGCCGGAATGAAGATAAAGTGATAACCTTATGGACGAGATAGACAAAAAAATACTCAATATTCTGCAAAAGGAATTCCCCCTGGTTGAAAATCCTTTTGCCATTGTCGCGGAAAAATGCGGTATCAGCGAGGAAGAAACACTGGCACGCGTGCAGAAAATGAAAGACGAAGGCATCATCCGCCGTATCGGCGCGGTTTTTGACGGCGCCAAATTAGGACGCGTCAGCACTTTATGCGCCGCGCGCGTGCCGGAGGACAAAATCGAATTATTTGTTAAAACAGTAAACGCCAATAAGAACGTTACCCATAATTACCGGCGCGACGATGAATACAATATCTGGTTTACCGTCAGCGCAGCAAACGCTAAAGAACTGGAATCTTTTCTTGATGAAGTAAAAGAAAAAACCGGCGTGGCTGATATTTTAGATATGCGCGCGGTAAAAACTTTCAAAATCAACGCTTCTTTTGAAGTTTAAAAGGCAATGTCACTTCGGGCGTGATGACGGCGTATTTACCATTTTGACCCAAAAAACAACCTGTTGACGCCGTAAAAATTTTATGAGAAAAGTTAAGGTATTATTAATATAAATCCAATACAAGAAGGAGGACGATATGGAAGAAAAAAGCATTAATTTTGCGGCAATACCGCAGACGGCAGTGAAAGTATTGACCTCACCCGCGGAATTTTTCAAAACCATACCCAAAACAGGCGGATTTATCGAACCTCTGGTTTTTGCTCTAATCATGGGTTTTATCGCCGGTATCATTCATGCCATCGTCGGTATCTTAGGAATAGGCTACATTGGGAGAACTTTTCTTGAGAGCCTGGGACTTATTATTTTTGTTCCGATTATCGTGGTGATTGTATCTTTTATCAGCGCTGCAATCTTGTTTGTTATCTGGAAGCTGATGGGCTCAAAGGAAAACTACGAAACATCTTACCGGTGCGTGGCTTACCTGCAGGTTTTGGGACCGGTTGCCGGGATTTTAAACCTTATTCCCTATGCCGGCATAATATTGAGTATGTTGCTGGGGCTGTTTTTTATCGTAATGGCCAGCATATACGCGCATAACATCGCGGATAAAAAGGCGTGGATTGTATTTGGAATCATTTTCGCTCTTTTGCTGATTTTTCAAATAAAAGCCGAATATAATTTGCGCAACATGCCCCCCACCACAAAGGAAGTGAGGGAAAAAATGGAAGAGCTTAACCGGCAATACCAAGAGCACCTTGAAGAGGCGCAAAGACAAGCTGAAGAAGCAAGAAAATAAGCCAAACGCTATCGCTAAGGTAAGATTTTTTCACAAAAGGCCATCCCAATGGGCATTCTAACATCCGGGTTGGCCTAATTTTAATTGAAAACAATGACCGAACAAAATAAAAAACCCCTGGTTGCCCTGGTTGACGGCAGCAACTATCTCTACCGCGCCTTTTACGC
>DSAV01000170.1 GCA_011046295.1 Deltaproteobacteria bacterium
CAGCGTAGCCGGTTGTATGCCCGCGCAGTCCATGGATGATTTTCAGTCCTTTGCCGATCGGTGTGCGGAAATGCGAAGAGCCGTGAATCGGATCGCATTGATAAAGATAATAAGGGCGAACACGAATTTGCAGCTGACCTTGTACCAGTCGCGTCATCGTGGAAACATTATCATTAATACCGGCCAGAAGAACGGTCTGACTGCCCAGTGGAATTCCCGAGTCGGCCAGTCGGATACAGGCGGCGCTCATCTCCGGTGTCAGCTCATCCGGATGGGTTATATGAATACTTATCCACAAAGGATGGTATTTTTTGAGCATCGAGCATAGAGCCGGAGTTATCCTCTGGGGGAGGACGGCGGGCACTTTTGTCCCGATACGGATTATTTCGATGTGGGGAATTTTACGCAGACGTCCCAAAAGCCACGAAAGTTTGTTGTCGGACAAGATCAGAGGATCGCCGCCGGAAAGCAGAACGTCGCGGATATTCGAATTGTTCGCAATATAGGCGATAGCCTTTTCCCATTTATCAAGGTCAATTAAATGCCGGCTGCTGCGTTCAATGATGCGGGAACGGGTGCAGTAACGGCAGTAAGTCGAGCAGGAATCCGTTACCAGAAACAATGCCCTGTCCGGATAGCGGTGCACGATACCGGCAACGGGAGAATCCGCGTCTTCGGCCAGCGGGTCTTCTTTTTCTCCCGCTGCATGCAGGCATTCTTCCATTGCAGGCACAACGCAGCGTCGCAGGGCACAGGAAGGATTCTTCGCGTCGAGCAGACTGGCGTAGTACGGGGTAATGGAAACGGGCAAGGCACCGGCATGATGTACTAATGCCTGGAGTTCGTTCTCGGAGAGACGTAAAATCACGGATAATTTATCAATGCTGCGGATAGCGTTGCGCAGTTGCCAATGCCAGTCGAACCATTCGAAGCGGGTAATTTCCGGATAATGTTTCTTGCGGAAAAGACGCGCGCGCGCGGAATCTTTAAAGGGAAATAAAACCCTGTCGGACTTCTGTCTGGCCGGTTGTGGCTTCACGGCAATTTCGGCCAAGGAGCGAAAGTCGATCACTTCTTTTTCCAAATCAACAAGACCGGTCGAGCGACCAGGAGGTTCGGCCTCCTCGTTAAACAGGGTCTCGTTATCCATTTTTTTCTCCCTCTGAAGGATTCTCTCCTCCGAAATTTTTTTGCCGAAAAAATTTTATATCTGATTTCTGAATGTAAGCAAATAAAATATTTTGTCAACATTTTTTTTCATAAAGTGAAAATATTTTTTGAGGTAGAACTTTTCCCTGAAATATATTTCGCGCATGCCGAAAGCTTTTTGCCGCGCACGGTTTTCCAATTTATTTTTTTATCAGGCATAGGCCTTTATCCTACGGCAAGATTCATTTTTGAGGAGATGGTTTTCTGACCGTTTCTTTATTAGGAGCCGGATAAAGGGTTTTGTGGAAGCAGTAGCGGCCGCCACGCAAAGGCGTTGGTATCTAATTCGTGAAAAAACTTCATTGTTATTAGCTGATTTTATGTATGGAGCCCTCACGGCGCCTTACAAATGTAAAAAAAGATAGGCAAAGAAAATTATTTCGGTTATCACGATAAAGGACGGATTCAGACGGCAGCCGTTCGAAGAAAGGGGAAGCAAAATGCCCGAATTGCCTGAAGTGGAAACACTGTGCCGGCAGTTGAGAAAAACAATTCCCGGCAGGACAATTTTAAAAGACGAAGTGTACGACAGTAAACTGTCCCGCTTCAAAGAAGTCCGGGGCGCCAAAGTGCTTGACGTCAGGCGACGGGGAAAGACTATTGCCATTGAACTCGACAGCGGCCGCACCATACTTATTCATTTACGGATGACCGGCAGGCTTCTGTGGCGGACAACTTCGGAAAAACCGCAGTATGCCCGCTGGAAACTGGCGCTGGACGGAGGAAATATCTTTTTGGTGGACCCCCGCCGTTTTGCCACCGTGCAGGTTGCTGCAGAGTGTCCGAAGACAGCCGAAAGGGAAATTTTCGGTGATTTGGATATCAAAAAATTTATCGAGCTGCACGGCCGGCGCAAAACCAGGATAAAATCGCTGCTCATGGATCAAAAAGCAATAAGCGGCATCGGCAACATTTACGCCTGCGAGATTTTGCACCGGGCCGGTATCCACCCGGAAAGAGAGGCGGGGGCACTGACCGGTTCCGACTGGGAAAAAATATTACAAACGACAAAAACAGTATTAAAGAAAGCTATAGCCAATAGGGGCACGTCAATCTCTGACTGGCGCGATTTATACGGGCGCAAAGGCGACAATCAGCATGAATTGACAGTATATGGTAAAGAAGGCGTTGCCTGTCCTTTTTGCGGCGTTTCCATCCGGCGTATCAGACAGTCTAACCGCGGAACTTATTTTTGCCCTCGTTGCCAGAAGTGACCACCAACCAAAAGAATATCCGTCATCATTAATCGCTACGCCCGCATGCCTTAGTAATCCAGGCGCGTATTTTACTGTTGGGCGGCACTTCTCCTACGGAAACAACTTCATTGTTGATTACCAGCGCCGGTGAACCCATTGCTCCGTAACGGGCTATTTTTTTGGCATCTGTTATGTGGCGTAAATCCGCGGCAAGCTGCATTTCCGCAAGTATGTCACGCACGTTTTTCTCCAGCTCGCTACAGCGGGCGCATCCCGCGCCCAATACGACTATTTGCAGGCCGGACAACGGCTCTTCGGCTACCGGCAGTCCCTGCGCTGTTTTAAATTCACGCAATAGCGCCTGGCCGTATTGATTCCGCGCGGCGTCAGGAATGTAGTTTTTGCGCGCCGCTTCCGCCAAAAGCGCCTTTTTTATTTCTTCATCATCAGCGCCCGGTGGCTTTCGGCTATTTTTTTCACTATGTCCTCAAGCCCGGCAATCCCGACCGGGCGGCCCTTAATGATAATCTGTTTAATCGAATTTTCCGTCATACTTTTACCTGATAATAAATGCCGGCGACTAAAGGCGGGCAGATTTGTTTTAGTCTCCTCTTTTGTCCTGTATCTTGCCCGTTCTTTTACCCAGCCAGTCTTTGAGGCTGTTTGCTGCCGCCGGCCTGCGGAAGGTAATTTTTGTTTCCGCGCTTTGATCCGATAACATGCCCGTCGCTACGGCGGTGTACACCCCCGGTTTGATAGGGTCCTGCGTGATGACGAGAATCTGATTGTATTTGCCGTCCTCCGAATACGTGCCGGTAATATTGGCTCTCAATATTCCCGTCACTTTTGCCAGCGGGGTAACTGCGGCCTGAAAAGTGCCGTCCGGATTTACTTTACTGTCCGCGACGGCCACCTGAGTGTCTTTCGGTCCGGCAAGCGTGATAAAGACGGAATCATCAGGCTGGAAACCGGATCCTTCAAAGATAATATCCATGCCGGTAACATTAGCAACTCCAAGGCGTATGACATCAGGATTGACGACAACCTGGGGACCGGTGATGGACTTATCGAGCTTATTTGAACAGGAGCAGCCGGACAACAAAAAGATGCATGCCATGACTAAAAGTACGGCGGCCACTCTTATTTTTGTAAAAAGACTGCTGTGCGTGCTTATCATTTCATTTCCTCCTGTTTTTGTAATCAGTTTTTAGACGGGCGTGCCTTTTATTAATTGTTCATAAACGTTAGAATATTGTCTTTGCTGCCTTTTCGATTATTAACACTATATGGAATTAATTGCCCGATCTGCCGCAAAGTATAAGAAGAAGAAATTTTTATGTCAATAAATTAATAAAATGTTTCATTCGGGTACGACGGATAACTTGAAAGATATTGATATCAGGTGTATTATGCAACTCAGGCCGGAGAAGACCGGATGATCGCGGGCGGACACTGAGCCGTCCGAGGAAAGTCCGAGCTCCGCAGGGCAGGATGGTCGCTAACGGCGACCGGGGGCGACCCCAGGGAAAGTGCCACAGAAAATATACCGCCACGCATGCGCGGGGTAAGGGTGAAAAGGCGAGGTAAGAGCTCACCGCTTTCCCGGTGACGGGAAAGGCACGGTAAACCCCATCCGGAGCAAGACCAAATAGGGGAACGTTTGAGGGCTGCCCGTCCGATGTTCCCGGGTAGAGTCGCTAGAGGCGGCAGGCAACTGCCGTCCCAGATGAATGATCATCGTCGCGCCGCGGGTAACCAAAGCGCGAAACAGAACTCGGCTTACGGTCTTCTCTTGCGCCTGTAATTTCTAAGGCAACTTTTTGATGGGATATGGTGCCGAAGCCGGGATTTGAACCCGGACGGGCGTGGCCCACCACCCCCTCAAGATGGCGTGTCTACCAGTTCCACCACTTCGGCTTTAGGCGTTGTTTGCTTTTACTCGGGCGTCGCGGAAGGCGCTGCGGGCACAGTTGCGGTATCCGGAGACGCGGGCTGGGTGATAGGGATCTGGGAGCGCTCAACTATCGAGGAGCTTCTCTGTGTCGCAGTGTATGTGAGCAGCAAGGATGTCAGCATAAATACAATGGCAACAGTTGCCGTCAATTTTCCCAAAAACGTTCCCGCTCCTGAAGAACCGAAAACAGTTTGACTGGAACCGCCGAATGCCGCGCCCATGTTCGAACCCTTCCCCGTCTGCAAAAGAACTACGAAAATCAGGATGAAGCAAGCCAGCACGTGTGTAAATGTAACAAATGTATGCATTTTTCTCTCTTCTTTATATTTTCCTTTTAATTTATCCCTGCCGGTGGTGATTAAACACCCGGATAACTTTAAGGGATATTCCGTAAAAAACCGTTGGACAATATCAAAATGGCTAAAACCAGTCAACCTTAATTTTGGGCTCGAATTGCCTCAAATAAAATGTTACCGAAGGGGTTGATAAAAGAGGTTCGTTGCCTCAAAAACCGATGTTACCGAGAAGAGAATCGGAAACGGAGGTTTTTATATGAGTCCCCAGGCTAAG
>DSAV01000079.1 GCA_011046295.1 Deltaproteobacteria bacterium
ATCTCCTCCCGCTCATTAAGCCCCAATCGCCGATAACTTACACCTTCCATCTCTAACGCCTCCCTTCAATATCCACCATAGAATACCAAAGTGTTGCGCTAGATTCTTGAGCCTAAGTTAATTTATAAAAATAAAAAGATTAAAGAAAGGGAAGCAAACTATGAAAGAATGCGTAGTCGTTGACGGTGTCAGAAGCGCTAACGTGCGGGTGCGTAAGGAAAAAGGGTGGTTTCGCAATGTCCGGCCTGACCACATATTGATCAAGGTTTATGAAGCCCTTTTTACGCGGAACCCCAAGGTGAAGCCCGAAGACGTGGAAGCGGTTTTCTGTGGTTCGGCCAATCAGGCCGGAATGCAAAACGACATTGCCCGCCTGGCTAGCTGGTGGCTTTCCGGAATCAGTGACAACCAACGGTGTCAATCAGCAGTGTCCTTCGGGCATGGCGGCGGCGGAGCACGCGGTCAGAGCCATTATGTGCGGCGAAGGAGACATTTATATCGCTTCGGGCGTGGAAGATATGGAAAAGGTTTCCATGGGGTTTGCCATGGATTTCCCGCCGAAATTTATGGAACGTTACAATCTGGCGGAAATTCCCATGGGTAACACCGCGGAAAAGGTGGCCGAGCTGTGGAAAGTCAACCGTAAAGACGCGGAAACGATGGCTTACTGGAGCAACAAAAAAGCAGCAGCAGCCCGGGACGCGGGAAAATTCGCCAACGAGATTGTTCCGATTGAAGGCGAAAAGGAAGACGGCACAAAGTTTATGGTGGATGTAGACCAGTGGATCCGCGACAATGTATCCATGGAAGAAATGGCCACGATGGAAACTAAGGAAGGAGGCGTCGTCTCGGCGGCCGTGTCATCGCCTTTGACAGCGGGTGCGGCAGCTTTACTGCTCATGGGTCGCGATAAAGCTGACGAACTTGGTCTTACTTATCATATCAAATACGCTGGCGGCGTGATGGCCGGATGTGACCCGACGGTAATGGGCGTTGGTCTCATTTATGCGGCGCAGAAGCTGTTAAAGCGCACCGGTTTGACCGTGAAGGATATTGGTGTTTGGGAGCTCAACGAGGCTTTCGGAAGCCAGGCGCTGGCCTGCCTGCGCGAGCTGGGCATCGCCGAGAACGCGCCGTTTGAGAACGTCAATGTCTGGGGCGGCGCGCTGGCGCTGGGTCATCCACTGGGAGAGTCGGGTGCCCGGATTATTGTTACGCTCAACAACATCATGAAAACGGATTTCAAGGACGCCAAATACGGTGTGGCCATGCTTTGCGGCGGTTTCGGCAACGCCAACGCTTCTCTGTGGCAGCGCGTGGATAAATAGAGTGTTTTGAATTTTATCGCGGCCGGGAAAATTTATCAGTGAAATCCTGACGAGGCAAACGAACAATTGTTCTATAAAAGCCCCTTGTCCGTGTGGACAAGGGGCTTTAAATTTGAGATTGCTTCGTCGCGCTGCTTTGCAAATTCTATGCAGTGGTGGGGCAATTTTCAGTCATGCCTGGAACTCATTACCGATAAACTAAGGACATTGATGTTACTTGGGTTCAGGAGCAGAAAGAGCGCGGCATATTTTTACGGCTAATCTATCGGGAATTTCATTATGGCGAGGTACAGCTTCGGTCCATCCTGTAACGGGATTTGTCCAAAGAGAATGTGCTTTCCCCTCGCGCTTCAGGAAACATCCGTGACGCCGAAGGTGGCGAAGCAATTCGCTTGTTTTCATCCTACAGAAACCATTTCTTTAGTGGCATCATCTGGAATCCCGCGTAGCGCGTCTGCTCTTCTATCTTCAAGAATTAGATTAATAGCTTCTGAAAGGTTTTTCAGGCATTCTTCTTTAGTTTTTCCCTGTCCATTGGCTCCGGGAATCTCTGCGCTGTAGGCAATATACCAATCGCCGTCTTTTTCGATTATGGCTGTAAATTCGTTACGCATAAATTTTACCTTTTCCTTTAACACTTCGTTGCTTAAGTATATGCAAAATAATATTGTCTGTCAAAACAATAAAAAGCCCCTTGTCCGAACGGACAAGAGGCTTTTTATTTTAACCTACAGCCTATTCCTTACATTCCCATTCCTGGATAGCCGCCTGCGCAAAAATGATGTGCAACCGATAGTTTTTTATTCAGCCGGCTGTTCTATTCGACGTCAGCAAGCTAAGTAATTGTTTTTTTTGTATATTAAATGTGTGCGAACGGAAATATTTATTGAAACTATTACCCCTATATATGATAGAAACACTTAAAAATATTTAAAAGGAGAAGTAAATTATGAAAAAAGTTATTTATGCCGTGTTTGTTGTTTTGATGATGTTTGCTTTTTCATCATTAGCCCATGCGCAATCAGGCACAAAAGGTATTTATGTGGGCCTTGTTGGCGGGTATGTGGTAGCGAATGACGTGGACGGAAAATTGAGTTATGGTCCCGCTAGCCTAATATCTACTAATTCTGGTATCAGCCTTGTGAGCGGTTATTTAGTCGGCGCAAAAGTAGGTTGGCTAACGCCTTTCACCAATAGAATCTTAGCTTTGGAACTTGAATATAACCATATCGAACAAAAAATGGATTCCTGGGATAACTGGGTGGCTACGCCGGGTTTTGCTGCGGGTTTAGATGGAAAAATAAAAATAGATTTATTAATGTTCAATATGATTGCCCGTTATCCCGAAGGAAGATTTCATCCTTACGTAGGCGCGGGCGCGGGAGCTGCCTATGCAAAGATTGGGGATACGTCTTTTATAAGCCTTAGAGGTTATGAGGGTGTTGCGGGCGGTGGTTCCGACACCGTTTTTGCCTATCAATTAATGGCTGGTCTTGATTTTGACATAACTGAAAATATTATACTAGGTGCGGGGTATAAATATCTTGTTGCCGATAAAGTTCAGTATGATAGCTTTAGCGCTGAAATGTGGGGACGTGGTTCCATGCAAGCCGATTACAAAGGGCACAATATCATGTTGAGCTTAAGCTATATGTTCTAAATAGAATTATTTAATCGTCTGTTAACATTTAGGCAGAGTTTACAAAACAATAAAAAGCCCCTTGTCCGTGCGGACAAGGGGCTTTTCTTTTTAACCTGCAGCCTTAAGTCTTAATCCTATAGCTTATTCCTTACATTCCCATGCCGGGATATCCGCCTCCGGGAGGCATGCCGGGCATTGCGCCAGTGCCTTTTTCCTCAGGCTTGTCGGCAACCATGCACTGCGTGGTCAGCAAGAGGGAGGCGACGCTCGCCGCGTTCTGCAGGGCGAAACGCGCGACTTTGGTCGGGTCAATAACTCCGGCCTGAAGCATATCTTCATATTCATCGGTGCGCGCGTTGAAACCGAAGGCGCCTTTCTTTTCTTTTACTTTCTCCACAACAATGCTTCCTTCCAAGCCGGCATTATTGGCAATCATCTTTAATGGCTCTTCGATTGCTTTCTTTACGATATTCAAGCCAATCTGTTCTTCGCCTTCAAAATTAAGCTTGACTAAAGCGGGGAGCGCGCGCAGGTAAGCGACACCGCCGCCCGGAATAATTCCTTCTTCCACTGCGGCGCGGGTGGCATGCAACGCGTCTTCCACGCGGGCCTTCTTTTCCTTCATTTCGGACTCGGTCGCCGCGCCGACTTTGATTACCGCGACACCGCCAACCAGTTTGGCCAGTCTTTCCTGCAGTTTTTCCTTATCGTAATCGGAAGTGGTCTCTTCAATCTGGGCGCGGATTTGTTTCACGCGGCCTTCCAGATCAGCGCGCTTACCGGCGCCGTCCACGATGGTGGTGTTGTCTTTATCTATAATGATTTTCTTGGCGCGGCCGAGGTCTTCCATTTTGACGTTTTCCAGCTTGTAACCCATGTCCTCGGAAATCATCTTACCACCGGTGAGGATCGCGATGTCTTCGAGCATGGCTTTGCGGCGATCGCCGAATCCGGGAGCTTTAACCGCGGCCACATGAAGCGTGCCGCGAATCTTGTTGACTACCAAAGTAGCCAGCGCTTCGCCTTCCACGTCTTCCGAAATAATAAGCAGCGGTTTGCCCATCTTGGCAATCTGCTCCAAAATGGGGAGCAGGTCTTTCATAACGCTGATTTTCTTTTCACAGATTAAAATCAACGCGTCTTCCATGTCGACCAGCATTTTATCCGCGTTGGTCACGAAGTATGGAGACAGATAACCGCGGTCGAACTGCATACCTTCAACAATTTCCAGTTCCGTCTCGAGGCCTTTGGCTTCTTCCACCGTGATAACGCCTTCTTTGCCGACTTTACCCATGGCTTCGGCAATGATGTTTCCTATGGTTTCATCACTATTGGCGGAAATGGTTCCGACCTGGGCAATTTCTTTCTGATCTTTGGTGGGCTTGCTCATTTTACTCAGTTCTTTGACTACTGTTTCCACGGCCTTGTCGATGCCTTTTTTGACATCCATGGGGTTGGAACCTGCGGCGACTGCCTTGACTCCTTCGCGGTATATCGCCTGCGCCAACAAAGTGGCGGTGGTTGTTCCGTCACCGGCTACATCGCTGGTTTTGCTGGCGACTTCTTTCACCATCTGCGCGCCCATGTTTTCAAATTTGTCTTCCAGCTCGATTTCTTTGGCTACGGTTACACCGTCTTTCGTGACCGTGGGTGAACCGAAACTTTTATCAATAATAACATTGCGTCCCTTGGGACCCAGAGTTACCTTTACAGCGTCGGCCAGGGTGTTTACTCCTTGGAGTATCGATTTCCTCGCCTCTTCATCGTAAAGAAGTATTTTTGCTCCCATAATTATATATTCCTCCTTAAGTTATTCTTATTTTTCGATAATGCCTAAAATGTCATCTTCTCGCATGATTAAATACTCAACGCCGTCGATTTTAACTTCTGTGCCGCCGTATTTGCTGAAAAGAA
>DSAV01000251.1 GCA_011046295.1 Deltaproteobacteria bacterium
ATCTCCTCCCGCTCATTAAGCCCCAATCGCCGATAACTTACACCTTCCATCTCTAACGCCTCCCTTCAATATCCACCATAGAATACCAAAGTGTTGCGCTAGATTCTTGAGCCTAAGTTAATTATGTCACTTTATTCTGGTTACGCTTGCCGAAAAAGCCGACCAGAAAATCCGCGTCTTTCGGGGACAAATCGAATTTGAAGACTGCTTTTTCTATCAGAACCGGCAGCGGCTCGTTGTCATTTTCTGAAAGGCCTGCGGATATCCATTTAACGGCTTTTTTAATATGTTCATCTTCCGGCATGATATTAGTAGACATGGCGATGAGTACTCCTTTGATGAAAAGTATGTTATTTGACTGTATATTATCCAGAATTATATATTATTTGACTTTTAAAATAAAGTGCATAAATTTTAGATTACTGGACATAAATTAACAATAATATTAAGGAGATTAAAATACTTATGAAAAAGTCTCTGGGAGCGAAAACTTTAATTTTTCCGACGCCTGTTTGGGTGGTGGCTTCATATGATAAAAAGGGCAGACCCAATGCCGCTACGGTAGCGTGGGGAGGAATATGCAATTCACGGCCTCCGTCGGTGGCTGTTTCGCTCAGAAAATCGAGATATAGCTATGATAATATCATTGATCGCAAAGCATTTACTCTCAACGTTCCTTGTGCAAAACAGATTAAAATCGCGGATTACTGTGGAATTGCTTCAGGGAAAAATGCCGATAAGTTTTCAAAAACAGGGATTACCGCCGTAAAAAGCGCAATTGTTGATGCTCCGTATATTCAAGAATTCCCCATGATTTTGGAATGCAGGCTGCTGAATACCTTCGAACTTGGCGCGCATACCCAGTTTGTCGGTGAAATTATGGATGTTAAGGTTGATGAAAATATGCTGGGAAAAGAAGGTTTGCCGGATATCCTAAAAATTCGTCCCGCGCTTTTCTGCCCGGAAGTATTTGCTTACCATGAAGTCGGAGATTATATTGGACGTGCATTTTCAATCGGCAAGGAAATTACCTGACGCGTCAAACAAAAAAAACTATATCTAAGTAAATTCAAATATAAATAGAAAGGAGAAAATAATTAATGGCAAAATCGATTAAAGGCAAAAAGACGGAAAAGAACTTACTGGCTGCTTTTGCCGGTGAATCTCAGGCCAGAAATAGATATACTTATTTCGCCAGTGCGGCTAAAAAGGAAGGATTCGAACAGATTTCCAGAACATTTCTCGAGACGGCGGAAAACGAAAAAGAACACGCGAAAGTGTTTTTTAAATATCTCGAAGGCGGGGAAGTAGAAATCACCGCCTGTTATCCCGCTGGCGTAATCGGCAATACCAGGCAAAATCTGGAAGAGGCAGCAGACGGGGAAAAAATGGAATGGAGCACCCTATACGCGGATTTTGCAAAAGTCGCTCAAGAAGAAGGTTTTGATGAAGTGGCTAGGTCTTTTGAGCAAATTGCGAAAGTCGAAATGTTTCATGAGAACAGGTATAGAAAGCTTGCACAGAATATTGACGACAAAGAGGTATTCAAGAAAAAAGCAACAACAAAATGGCACTGCATCAATTGCGGATACGTCCATGAAGGCACGGAAGCGCCGAAAGAATGCCCGGCATGCAGGCATCCGCAGTCCTATTATGAGGTGCTGGCGGAAAACTTTTAACAATTAGACGGATTGAAAAAGAAGCCCGCGATGTGAAAACGCGCGGGCTTCTTTTATTTTTTCTCACACGACAAAAAAACGCTTCTGAGGCATTTATCTGATTTCTTCTGCTTGACAGTGGGGGGAAAATACCCTAGATTGGCGCAGTTTTTTAAAGGAGAACCACAGTTATGACGTCAAAAAAGCAGCGCCGGGCGCAGGCAGTAAAGGGAAGAAAAAAAAAGAAATCGAAAAGGATGCTTTATTTGTTTGTCATCCTCGGCTCTGTATTCATTGTGCTGGTTATTTTTTTTGTTATTTTGTTTAGCGCTTTATTTCCGGCATCTGATCCTGATTCAATGAAAATAAGAGAAAGGCAGGCAGTTATAATTTATTTTTCTGACGATCAGGAAAGGTTCCTAATTCCTGAAGAACGTTATGTAATGATAGAGCACAGCAAAGAGCTGCAGGTAGAAAAAATTGTAAAGGCTATGCTGGAAGGTTCAAAAACCGGATTGATCAATACTTTTCCTGCCGGGGTGACTCTCTTAGGCGTTGAAATAGATGACGAAGGGACAGCCTTGGTCAGTTTTGATAAAAATCTGATAAATCTGCATCCGGGTGGTTCTGCCGCTGAAATGGCGACAATTTATTCATTGACGAATTCCGTAACTGAAAACGTAATCGGGGTAAAAAAGGTGAAAATATTAGTAGAAGGCAAAGCGCTGCCTTCCATCAAGGGGCATATTTCCACCAAAGATGCTTTTCGGCCTGCTCCGGAGTTAATCGTAAAATCTCAGGAGGCAAAAAACTGAGTTCATAATGGCTTCAAAATCCAAAATAGCGCGTACACGCAATATTGGTATCGTTGCGCACATTGATGCCGGAAAAACAACAGTGTCCGAGAGAATATTATTTTATACCGGTAAATCCTACAAAATGGGGGAGGTGCATGACGGCGAAGCCGTGATGGACTGGATGCCTCAGGAGCAGGAAAGAGGCATAACCATAACATCGGCAGTGACGACCTGTGTGTGGAACAATCACGAGATTCATATTATCGATACTCCCGGGCATGTGGATTTTACCATAGAAGTGGAGCGCTCGCTGCGCGTGCTGGACGGTGCTGTTGTTGTTTTCTGCGCAGTGGGTGGCGTTGAGCCGCAATCAGAAACTGTCTGGCACCAGGCTGATAAGTACGGTGTTCCTAAAATAGCTTTTATAAATAAAATGGACAGGATAGGGGCGGATTATTTTGGTGCGATAAATATTATGAACAAACGTTTTGCTTCTGTTCCCTTACCTATTCACATGCCGGCAGGCAGTGAAGATAATTTTCGCGGTATCATTGACCTGATTGATGAAAAATATTTGACCTGGAATGATTTAAGTCAGGGAGTGGAATTTATATCTCAGGAAATACCACAGGAATTTTTGGATGACGCAAAATCAAACCGTGAAAAGATGATTGAAACACTCGCCGAATATGATGATGATGTGGCTGAAAAATATTTAGGCGGAACAGAGCTGACCGGAGCGGAAATAGAAAAGGCGATAAGAAAAGCGACGATATCGCTGAAGATAGTTCCGGTTCTTTGCGGCGCTGCGCTGCGTAATAAGGGTATACAGCCGATACTGGACGCGGTGGTAAATTATCTTCCTTCTCCCGAGGATATTCCCCCGGTGAAAGGTATCAATCCGGTAACCAAAAAAGAAGAAGTGAGGCATAGTTCCGATAAGGAGCCGTTGGCGGCGCTGGCTTTCAAAATAATGCTGGATGAAGGACGTAAGCTTGCCTACCTGCGTGTTTACTCCGGACAAATCCACGCCAATGGCGAAATATATAATGTCATAAAAAAGAAGAAGGAAAGAATCGCACGCCTTTTACTTATGCACGCGAATAAAAGAGAAAGAATCGAGAAAGCATCGGCGGGAGATATTGTCGCGGTGTTGGGGTTAAAGGAAACGACTACCGGCGATACCCTTTGCGATGAGAAAAATCCGATATTGCTGGAGCGCATTGAGTTTTATGAACCGGTAATCAGCCAGGCTATAGAAGCCAAGACTCCCGCAGACCAGGAAAAGCTTTCTTTGGCTTTGGAAAAACTGCTTGAAGAAGATCCAACCTTGCGCGTCAAGTATGAAGAAGAAACAGCGCAGACGGTTATTTCAGGTATGGGAGAGTTGCATTTGGAAGTTATCGTGGACCGCTTGAGTCGTGAATTCAAAGCGCGCGTCAACGTCGGAAGGCCTCGCGTCGTCTATCGTGAAACCATCCAGAAACAAGTTGAAGCCGAAGGAATATTCGAAAAAGAGCTGGGCGAGAAGAAACATCACGGCCATGTTCGCCTGTCTTTGACTCCACGTAAACGGGGCGTGGGTAACGAAATTATAATTATGGCCGATGAAAATGTTATTCCTTCAGAATATCACGACGCCATAGTTGAGGTGCTGCAAGAGGCAACAATGAGCGGCGTTCTCAACAGTTATCCGGTTACCGATGTAGGTATTGCGGTGACGGGAGGAACATTTCGTGAAGGCGAATCCTCCACGCAAGGTTACAAGATTGCGGCGGCCACGGCTTTTCGAGAGGGATTTACCAAAGCTGAGCCAGTCATGCTCGAGCCAATTATGCTGGTGGACATTATTACGCCGGCGGAATATATGGGAGATGTCATCGGAGACATTAATGCGCGCCGGGGCGAAATACAATCTGTTAACCCGAAAGGGACAACAAGTGAAATAAGAGCGAAAGTTCCCCTGAAAGCGCTTTTTGGATATTCCACCGACTTGCGTTCGGCGACGCAGGGCAGGGCTGTTTTTACCTTGATTTTTTCACACTACGATAAAGTATGATTTATCCGTGCCCAGAACTGTCACTTGATTGCCATTTTTTTTGCTAGTGGAAATTGATACTGCTGAATCCGAATATGCCGAGAATTCCGACAATAATCAAATAAAAAGCGACAATGTAGCTCAGTAATCTGGGGACAATCAGAATACCGATCCCGGCGGCAAGCGCCAAAATTGAACTGAGACTAAGTGTTAATGTCATAACTCTCCCCTTTCTTTAAAAATAATTTAATAAGTGTTTGTTAAAATTAAGTGTTTGGTTCTGCACCCCATTTAGGAAACCGTTTCATAGTCAGTGCACAGTGAGATGACCGACCTGTTCTTTAGTAAACGTAAGCGGCGTTTTCAAGTCGATGGTGGAGTGATAAC
>DSAV01000254.1 GCA_011046295.1 Deltaproteobacteria bacterium
ATATAAATTTATGACTTTATAACAATCTTAATAATTCAGGCAAGTAAAGGCAGGAGGTAAAAGAAAAGATATGGGTACTAAATATGTTTATACTTTTTCGGAAGGATACGGCAAAAGCAAGAATTTATTAGGCGGCAAAGGAGTGGGGCTCGCGGAAATGGCGCACCTCAAAATTCCTATCCCGCCGGGTTTCACCATTACTACAGAAGTCTGCAATCTTTTTTATGATAATAAAGGACGTTATCCGCAGGGATTAAAAGAACAGGTTTATAAATCACTGCGCAAAATGGAAACGGCCACCGGGATGAAATTCGGCGATCCGAAGAATCCTCTTTTGTGCTCCGCCCGCTCCGGCGCGCGCAAAAGCATGCCCGGCATGATGGAAACGGTGCTCAATATCGGGCTTACCTCCAAAACAATCGCCGGCATGATTGAAAAAACAAAAAATCCCCGCTTTGTGTGGGATTCCTACCGCCGTCTTATTCAGATGTATTCGGACGTGGTTATGGAAAAGGCCGAAGGAATTGAACCTGCCGAGGGCATGGGTGTGCGTCAGCAGTTGGAGCGCGAACTGGCGGCGATAAAGAAAAGACGTAATGCCCAGCAGGATGTCGATCTTACCGCCGATGACCTGGCTGAGCTTGCGGAAATTTATAAAGCGAAAGTCAAACAGGTTTTAGGAAAACCTTTTCCGGACAATGCCGATGAACAGCTCTGGGGCGCGATAGGCGCAGTCTTTAAAAGTTGGAACGGCAAACGCGCTATTTCTTATAGACGTATTGAAGGTATTCCCGATGAATGGGGCACGGCGGTTAACGTGCAGGCGATGGTCTTCGGCAACATGGGCGAAAATTCCGCCACCGGTGTGGCCTTCACCCGCAATCCCGCCACCGGCGAAAACAAATTCTACGGCGAATGGTTGCCTAACGCGCAGGGCGAAGACGTTGTCGCGGGTATCCGCACGCCGAATCCCATAAACGAAGAAACGCGTCAGACCGACGATACGCATGGCCATCCTTCCTTGGAAAAAGCCATGCCCAAAGCGTATGTTAAACTCAGAAAAATACGTCAGAGATTAGAAAACCATTTCAAAGACATGCAAGATTTAGAATTCACCATTCAGGATGGCCATGTCTGGATGCTTCAGACACGCACCGGAAAGCGTAATGGCCCTGCGGCGGTGCGCATGGCGGTGGAAATGTATAAAAGCAAGATGATCAGTGCGGCTGAAGCGGTAACGCGCGTAACGCCTTCGCAGCTTGATGAATTGTTGCATCCCATGGTTGACCCCAAAGCCGAAGCAAGCGCCGAATTTTTGACCAAAGGTTTGCCGGCAGGTCCCGGCGGCGCGGTAGGCCAGATTGTTTTTACCGCCGAAGAAGCGGTCAATTGGGCGAATGAAGGAAAGAAAGTAATTTTGGTGCGCGAGGAAACCAACCCCGAGGATGTGGAAGGCATGCGCGTGGTACAGGGCATTCTCACGGCGCGCGGAGGCATGACTTCGCACGCGGCGTTGGTGGCGCGTGGCTGGGGCAAGTGCTGCATCGTCGGCGCCGGTTCCCTGCATGTGGATATCGGCAAAAAGACAATGACGGTTGGGAGCCAGGCTTTTCGCGAGGGTGATGTCATCACTCTTAACGGAACAACAGGTCGTGTTTATCGGGGCGCGCTGGCAATGATCGGAGGCGCGGAAGCCGATAAATATTTTACGGCGTTTATGAAAATCTGCGATTCGTTACGGCGTCTTAAGATACGTACTAATGCGGAAACCCCCAAAGATGCCGCCAAGGCCATACAATTCGGGGCGGAAGGCATCGGCCTGTTCCGTACCGAGCATATGTTTTACGGCGAAAACAGCGAAAAACCGCTCTTTTATCTGCGTAAGATGATTTTATCTGACAGCGTGGAACAGAGGCGTGCGGCATTGGATGAACTTTTTCCCTTTGTGAAAAATGACATCAAAAAAACCATGGAAGTTATGGACGGCAGACCGGTAACGATCCGCTTTCTTGATCCGCCCTTGCACGAATTTGTGCCGGAAAGTCAGCAGGAGCGTCAGCGTCTGGCACAGAGCCTGAATATTTCCGTAGAAAAACTCAATAGCCGGGCAGAACTTTTACATGAAACAAACCCGATGATGGGACATCGCGGCGTGCGGTTAGGCATTACTTATCCGGAAGTCAGCGAAATGCAGATACGCGCAATTTTGGAAGCCGCGGCGGAGCTGACAAAAGAAGGCAAAAAAGCCCTGCCCGAAATCATGATTCCGGTCGTCTGCGATAAAGCGGAAATCAGTCACCAGGCGCAGCTGGTCAAAAATATATACCCCGAAGTATGCGCCAAATATGGTTTGAAAAAAATACCGCATATGGTGGGAACGATGATTGAAATTCCCCGCGCGGCTCTTCTGGCGGATAAGATTGCCGAAGAAGCGGAATTTTTTAGTTTCGGTACAAACGATCTTACGCAGATGACTTACGGCTTCAGCCGTGACGATGTAGGCGCTTTTGTGCCCGAATATATTGGTCGGAAAATTATTCCGGTTGATCCCTTCCAGGTGCTTGATCAAAATGGCGTAGGCCAGCTGATTGCCATGGGGATTGAAAGAGGGCGAAAAAGAAGGCCTGGTTTGAAGGTCGGTATCTGCGGCGAACATGGAGGAGAGCCCGCCAGCGTCATGTTCTGTCATCGCGTTGGTATGGATTATGTAAGCTGTTCGCCTTACCGCGTGCCGATTGCCCGGTTGGCTGCCGCGCAGGCAGTAGTTGAAGAAAAAGCAGCGGCGAAGAAGACACCTAAAAAGAGTGTTGCCAAAAAGAAAACTGCTAAAAAGAAACGTAAATAATCTAAATATAGAAAGGTTTATATATGGAGATAAAAAACAAAAAGCTGAAAGACTGGGTTAAGGAAATAGAAGAAATGTGTTTGCCGGATGATGTTTATTGGTGCGACGGCTCCAAGGAAGAATATGACCGTCTGATGACGCAGATGGTGAAAAGCGGCAGTGCAACACCGCTCGAGAAAAGAAAGAACAGCTTTTTGTTTCGTTCCGATCCATCTGACGTCGCCAGAGTGGAAGACAGAACCTATATCAGCACTCCCGAGAAAAGTGAAGCCGGGCCAACAAACAACTGGCTGCCTCCTGACGAGCTCAAGGCAACAATGAAAGAGCTTTATAGGGGATGCATGAAAGGACGCACACTTTATGTGATTCCTTTTTCCATGGGGCCGGTTGATTCCCCGATTGCCAAAATTGGTATAGAAATTACCGACAGCCCCTACGTTGTCTGCAATATGCACATTATGACGCGCGTCGGGAAAAAGGTTATTGATAAATTGGGCGCGGACGGCGAATTCATTCCCTGTTTGCATTCTGTAGGCGCGGCGCTGGAAAAAGGGCAAAAAGATGTTCCCTGGCCTTGCGCGCCCATGGAGAAGAAATATATTAGTCATTTTCCGGAAGAAAATTTAATTTGGTCTTTTGGTTCCGGCTACGGAGGAAACGCGCTTTTAGGTAAAAAATGCCTGGCGCTGCGTATTGCCTCGGCCATGGCTAAAAGAGAAGGCTGGATGGCCGAGCACATGCTGATTCTGCGTCTGACCAGCTCTGAAGGAAATCAATATCATATCGCGGCGGCGTTTCCTTCCGCCTGCGGCAAAACCAATCTGGCCATGCTGCAGCCGACTATTCCCGGTTGGAAATGTGAATGTATCGGCGATGACATTGCCTGGATGAAAATAGGTCCGGACGGACGCCTTTATGCTATCAACCCGGAAGCGGGATTCTTCGGTGTCTCGCCGGGAACATCTTATGATTCCAATCCCATGGCGATGGACACAATCAAAGAAAATATTATTTTTACCAACTGTGCTTTAACCGATGACGGCGATGTGTGGTGGGAAGGCATGGATGGCGAACCGCCCAAACACGCTATCGACTGGAAAGGTCGCGACTGGCCCGGAGAGAGCAAAGAACCGGCCGCTCATCCCAACGCCCGCTTCACCGCGCCTGCGGCGCAGTGCCCGGTTATTTCAGAAGATTGGGAAAAACCCGAAGGCGTACCTATTGACATTTTTATTTTCGGCGGCCGCCGCGCCGGCGTCGTGCCGTTGGTGAATGAAGCTTATGATTTTGATCACGGCGTTTTCCTGGGCGCGACCGCTTCTTCGGAGACAACCGCCGCAAATATCGGCGCGGTGGGAAATCTAAGGCGCGATCCGTTCGCCATGCAGCCTTTCTGCGGCTACAATATGGGTGACTATTTTCATCATTGGCTCAACATGGGCGACAGATTAAAAGACAAAGCACCGCGCATTTTCTATGTCAACTGGTTTAGAAAAACTTCTGACGGCCGCTGGCTCTGGCCGGGATTTGGTGAAAACAGCCGCGTGCTGAAGTGGATGTGTGAAAGAGTGGAAGGAAAAGTTGACGCGGTGAAAACTCCGATAGGGCTCTTACCCAAAAAAGAAGACCTTGACCTTAAAGGATTATCTGTTCCCGCGGCGGATATGGAAGAATTGTTAAAAGTTGACCTTGCCGCCTGGAAAGCGGAGATACCGGATATTGAAAAACACTTTGAAAAATTCAGTGGGCGACTGCCTGGGCGCCTAAAACAACAACTGGATGAACTTAAAAAACGGTTAGGTTTAAAATAATAGCACACCAGGCACATTGCCGAATATAATTTGACATTATATCGGCAATGTGTTTCATTCCTTGTTAAGTAAGTGTTGCAATATTTTTGGCGGTGGCCATTATATTTGCCAGAGAAAAACAATCGAATTTTCGGAAAATGCGCGTCCCCCGCACAAATAACAGAAGTCTCACCGTAAA
>DSAV01000209.1 GCA_011046295.1 Deltaproteobacteria bacterium
AAAGTTAGCCGCCGCGAGATTAAAAAAGTCCAGAATATGTTAAATGGGAGACCGAGAAAAATCTTGAACTGGGAAAAACCTTGTGATGTATACCGACAAGTGTTGCGCTAAAAGGTTGAGAGTACCCAACTTTTTTATGCTCAAAACAATGGTATCGCGCTTGACTTGTTTTCTTTTCTCAAAGATAATCGATAAAAAAGGGGGGTCAAGAAATGTTCAACGAAACGGATAAAGCCGCAATTAAAAAAGGAATGAGAACACTTTGGCTTACCTGGGCGGCCTTAATGGGCTCATTGCTGATTTATCTCTTTGTCGCCCATGCCACAGGCGAGGAAATAAAACCTTACATGGGAGAGGATTTTCCGCTGGAGCTTTTGCGCAATATTCTCTATGGTATTTCCATTATAGAATTATTTCTGGCGCACTTTTTAAGAAAGTTCATTATTAACTCTAAAAACACCGGCGTTTCAGCGGAACTATTGAAATATAACACACAAATAAATCAGCCTCCTTTTGTTACCAAATATACGCTAGCCGTAATGATTTCTCTGGCATTGGCTGTAAGTATCGCCATATACGGGCTGGTGCTGTTTTTAATCGGCGCAGATTATCAGACCCTATACACCTTTATAGTTGTATCTGCCCTGGCCATGTTTTTTTATCGCCCCAGGAGAGCACAACTGGAAGAATTAGCTATGGCCGATCAACCAGAAATGATGATATGAAAAGATGCCATAAAAATTATTGATATTACCATCCGCGACAAAATGAACGTCAAGAAAACTTAACGTCTGCCGCGCTTTATTCTCCGGCGCGGGGGAGGTGTTCGATGGAAGATAAAAAAATTGTCATATCCAAAGGCACGATAAAAGGAAAATTCAAGGGCTTCAAAAACAGCAACACAATTTTTGAGCTTACCGACGGCCAGAAATGGCGCCAAAGCGAAGCTAAGTTCGTGCACCATTTTGCCGTTAATCCGGAAGTGGAAATCACCCAAAAAGACGGGAAATATTATCTGGAAGTAAGAGGCTTGGAAAAGACCGTCGAAGTAAGAAGAATAAAATAAATTTGGAGTAAAATATGAAAGCGGCTGTGCTGTACGGCGAAAAAGATATCAAAGTGCAAGACATTCCCGAACCTGTCTGCGAACCACATGGAGTTATTATCAAAGTAAAGCTGTGCGGCGTGTGCGGCTCCGATTTGCATGTTTACAAACGCGATGAAGGCAAAGGCACGATCTTCGGACATGAATTCAGCGGCGATATTGTTGAAGTCGGCTCCGCGGTTCAAGGCATTACACCCGGCACGCGCGTTACGGCGGTGGGGTTTTCCCCCTGCGGAAAGTGTTACTGGTGTCAGAAAGGCAAATCGCATCGCTGTTCCGATATGGCGCTTCTGGGCTATCAGCTTCCCGGCGCGATGGCCGAATATGTTCATGTGCCTTTTGCCGCGCTGGGGCGCAACGTTTTTCCCCTGCCGGAAGAATTGACTTACGAAGACGGAGCGTCAGTGGAGCCCCTTTCCATTTCCTATTTTTCCATCAACCGCGCTCAGCCCAAAGAAGACGAAGTTGTTGCCGTTATCGGCCTGGGCGTGATCGGCCTTTACTCTATTCAGGTGCTCAAGGCCATGGGCGTGGCGAAGGTTCTGACCAGCGGCAGAAGACCCTCGCGCCTGGACGCCGCGAAAAACTGCGGCGCGGATTTGGTAATTGACGCGGCAAAAGAAGACGCGGCGAAAATAATTATGGAGGCGACAGGTAACCTCGGCGTGAACACCGTCATCGAATGCGCGGGCAAACAGGAAACCTTCGACCAATCTGTGGCCATCGCGCGCGGCGGGGGCAAAGTAATGCTCGTCGGCGTTTATGAAGAACCGCTTAAATGGGACCCTATATCGGTGCTTGCCAAAAACCTCACGCTGATCGGCTGCCTGGGCGGAAACTTCCCCGCGGCGATAGAGCTGCTCAAAAGCGGCAAGGCCAAAGCCAAAGGAATGATTACCCATTTTTTCCCTCTGGAAGAAGCACCGCAAGCTTTTAAAGCCCAGCTTCAAGACCCGCAGGCTATCAAAATCATGATTAAACCTTAAGAAAGGATTATATTCATGCAATTTACCTTTGCGCACAACAATATAAATGTTCTGAATCTGGAAAAAAGTTTGGCTTTCTATAAAGACGCCCTGCAGCTTACCGAAGTTAAACGCTACGAAGCGCCGGATAAGAGCTTTGTTATCGTTTTTCTTTCCGACGGCATAATGCCGCATCAGCTGGAGTTGACCTGGCTTGCCGATAGGACCGAGCCGTATAATCTGGGCGATAACGAATTTCATTTGGCGTTTAAAGTTGATGATTTTGCCGCCGCGCACGCTCTGCATGAAAAAATGGGCTGTATCTGCTTTGAAAACAAAGCTATGGGCATCTACTTTATCAATGACCCCGACGATTATTGGCTGGAAATTATCCCGCATAAAAGATAAAGTAAAAAGAAGAACAAAAACATGAAAAGCAATAAAGGCATCTCGAAATTGACTCTGTTGCTGATTATCGCCGTCATCATCGCCGGTATTTTCCTTTGGTTTAAATATTTTTCTGAACCTTTGACCGAAGTTGTTACCGGCGGCGCCGAGCAATCCCTGCCGGCGCTGGATAAAGCCAGGGAGATTGGTGAAGCGGCAAGTGAAGCCGTAAAGGCGACAGACGCAGCAACGAGAGAGCTACACAAAGATGATTAATTTAATGTTATTCAAAAATATTTCTTCTTGACAAACTTTTTTTGTTTGTTTATATGAGGTTCAAACAAAGGACAGGTTCGTGTCGATGGACAGAAAGCTAAATGCAATCAACAATTTTTACGGCTACTGGTTTTATACCTATTTTGCATTGGTCTGCCCATCGTGCGAGGACTAGTTTAAGGTAACATAACCAAAAAACAGCCATGGGTGGATCAAAATAGGCCGCCCATGGCTTTTGTGTTTTTATGAGGCTATGGCGGCAAAAGACGTCATGGCCTTTTTTATTTCAGGAGGAAGATATTATGATTATCGTGATGAAAAGCCAGGCAACGGAAAAACAGATTGAGGAGGTAATCCGCTGGATTGAATCCGTCGGGTTTACGGCTCATCCGTCGCGCGGCGTCGAACGCACCATCATCGGAGTGATCGGTGACGAGCGCCAAAAAGAAGGGATCAAACAGGCCCAGCGCCTTGAAGGCGTGGAAAAAATTATCCCGATTCTGAAGCCCTACAAACTGGCCAGCCGGGAATCTCACCAGGGCAACACCATGGTTACCGTGGGACGGGTAAAAATCGGCGGTCCGGAATTCGTGGTGATGGCAGGGCCCTGCGCGGTGGAAAGTCAGGAGCAATTGCTCGAGGCGGCATACATCGTAAAAAAAGGCGGCGCGCAGATTCTGCGCGGCGGCGCTTACAAGCCGCGCACCTCGCCCTACAGTTTCCAGGGCATGGAAGAAGAAGGACTTAAGCTTCTGGAGCAGGTGCGCGTCAAAGCATCCATACCGGTGATTACGGAAGTGGTCAATTCAACAGATGTCGACCTTGTGGAATCTTACGCCGATATTCTGCAAATCGGCGCGCGCAATGTGCAAAATTTCCCGCTGCTCAAAAAAGTCGGGCATGCGACAAAGCCCGTATTATTGAAGCGGGGAATGATGACCACGATAGAGGAACTGCTGATGTCGGCGGAATACATTCTGGCCGCGGGTAATCCCAATGTAATTCTTTGTGAACGCGGCATCAGAACATTCGAGACAGCAACAAGAAACACCCTGGACATCAGCGCGGTGCCTGTTTTAAAAAGCCTTACGCACCTGCCCGTAATTGTAGATCCCAGCCACGCCGCCGGCCAGTGGCAATATGTGATACCGCTCGCGCGCGCCGCCGCCGCCGTGGGCGCCGACGGCATTCTGGTGGAGGTGCATCCTCATCCGGAAAAAGCCATCTGTGACGGAGCGCAGTCGCTGAAGCCGGAAAAATTTTATCAACTGATGGACGAACTGAGAGCTGTTTCGTCGGTTCTCAGGCATTAAGAAAAGGAGCGCTTATATGCGGTTAATGAAAGTAAACCTCGATAGAAAATATTTGTCTTCTTATGAAATCCGCATAGGTAGCGGGATCGCCGACAGAATCGCGCTATTGATTGCCAAAAACCACAAAGCGGAAAGACATGTGATTATCACGGATGACAATGTCGCGCGTCTTCACGGCGATAACTTTCTCGCTGTATTAAAAAACGCCGGCCTCAATACCGATTTGATTGACTTCCCCGCGGGAGAGGGTTCCAAAAATATCGGCACCGTTTTGGATATTGCCGATAAACTGCTGAAATTCGGCGCTGACCGGCAAACCTGTCTGGTTGCGTTGGGCGGCGGCGTTGTGGGCGACATGACCGGCTTCATCGCTTCCGCCTACATGCGCGGAGTGCCTTACGTGCAGATTCCGACAACGCTCATGGCGCAGGTAGACAGCTCTATCGGCGGCAAGACGGCAATCGACCTGCCTTCGGGTAAAAATTTGCTGGGGACTTTTTATCAACCGACGGCGGTTTTTACGGATTTGAGTTTCCTGGACACCCTGCCGGCAAAAGAATTCAACAACGGGCTGGCGGAAATCATCAAATACGGCATTATCGACGACGAAAAAATGTTCGCCCTTCTGGAAGAAAACATGGAAGCGGTAAAGCAAAAAGATCTGGCGCTTTTGCTGAATATTGTGGAGGGCTGCTGCCGCATCAAAAAATCCATTGTGGAAATAGACGAACACGAGCAGGGGCTGCGGCGGATTCTTAATTACGGTCATACGCTGGGGCACG
>DSAV01000025.1 GCA_011046295.1 Deltaproteobacteria bacterium
CAACTTCAATTGTCTCGATGCTATTTATAGACATCTGCAGCCAGTTGATTGAGGCCATATCTGTCCGGTTCAATCGGCGGCCATCAAGCAAAATCAGCGTTTTACCGTAGGGATTTTCCCCGCCAAAACCACGCATGTCGATGACGGCCTGCGAAGCGTTACCGCTGTAACTGCGAAATCGAATGCTTTCCAGCTTATCAAGGACTTCGACAACCGTTGTCGCTCCCGATCTTTCAATTTCCTCTGCGGTAATGACCGTGACATTGGCGGGAGCCCGGCGCGCTTCCTGCGCGTCACGAGTCGCCGTAACCACGATCTCGTCCATCCGGACGGATTCATCTTCACTGGTCTTTTGAGCGTGTACCGGCAAGATTAAAAAAAGTGAAAAAATCAGAATTAAAAACGGAAACTTCTTCATGATACTTCTCCTTTCCCCCTCGGGATTAAAGTAAGTTGGAGACACCATAAAGTTTCCTGGCTTGCGGCATCCTACTTTTCACTCCTTCCCAATGCCGAAACATCAGTGGATAAATGTGAATTTCGTTCCGCCTACAGTTGCGGGGCAGCGCCGGAATTTAACCGGCTTCCTTTATTGGTGTCCTTTTCAGGTCAACAATGTCACCCTGGGCAATCCGCTTTGCGGATTTTCATCCACCAGAGTTTCGACTGCGTAAACCTCCTGTATGTTTAGCGCGGAAATGACTTCCGCAGGGTTTCCTATAGCATAAATTTTGCCCGTGTAAAGTAAAATTATCTTCTGCGCGTTTTGCGCGGCCAGATTTATATCCTGCGTGACAAAAACAATTGTCAGGCCGTCATCACGGTTTAACTGCTTAAGCAATTTTAAAAAGCGCAGTTGATGTTTCAAATCCAGAAATGCCGTGCTTTCATCTAAAAGCAATATTTCCGGTTGCTGCGCCAGCGACCGGGCAATCAATACGCGCTGGCGTTCTCCGGCGGACAATTCATTGAACCTGCGCCGCGCAAAGGCCAGGGTATCGGTTTTCTCCATTGCTTCGTGAACTATTTTGTAATCTTCCTTGTTTTCAAAACGGTAATTACCCAGATGCGGAAACCTGCCCATAAGAACGATTTCCTCGACATAAAACGGGAAAACGGCAGATGCTTCCTGCGGTACGATCGCTATTTTTCGCGCGATTTCTTTTCGCTTGTATTGCGAAGTGTTTTTTTTTCCGACATATATTTCTCCACTATCCGGCAAGAGCGATCCGTTGATTAATTTCAGAAGCGTTGTTTTACCTGACCCGTTCGGCCCGATAACCGCCGTGATTTGTCCCTCGTCAAGCGTAAATGTAACATTTTCCAGCACCGGCTTCTCACTATATCTGAATTTAATATTTTCGGCGCTAATCAAGGTCATGGCTATCCGGATCTCCTTCTTAAAAGAATAATAAAATAAGGCGCGCCGCAAAGCGCGGTAATTACGCCGACCGGCAGTTCCGCAGGCGCCAATAACACTCTGGACAGCATATCAGCCACCACCAGAAAAGACGCGCCAAAAAGAGCGGATGCAGGCATCAGCAGACGGTGATCCGAACCGAACATCAGGCGCATAAAATGTGGCACCATAATTCCGACAAAACCGATAATTCCGGCCATGGAAACGACAACAGCAACAATAAGCGACGTAAATACAAGCAACCATATTTTAGTATGCCCGATATTAACGCCCAGATGAAGCGCTGTTTCCTCGCCCTGGACGATGAGATTCAACTTGCGCGACTGGCCGTAAAGTACTGCGAATCCGGCAAAAAGGCATATCGCCGCGGCGCTGATTTCCCCAAACCAGGCACGGGACAAATCACCCATAAGCCAGAAAGTTATGCTGTGCAACTCCATGCCGTCGGCTATGGAAATAAAAAACAGGATGGCCGCGGAAAAAAAGGCGTTGATGACAACCCCTGTCAGCAGCAGGGTATTGTCCATAAGCACACCCCTGGCTCCCCCGGCCACGATGAACAACAGAAAGACGGTAATCAAAGCGCCGCAGAAAGCCAGCAGAGGAACACCCAGGTAAAAAGAACCAGCGCCGATGACTATTCCGATAATCGCGCCAAAAGCCGAACCGCCGGATATACCCAGGATGTAGGGGTCAGCCAGCGGATTGCGCAAAAGCGCCTGAAAAATGACACCGCCAATGGAAAGGACGGCGCCGACGATGCCGGCAAACAAAATTCTCGGCAAGCGGACGGAAAAGATAATCATCTCTTCTGGCGAGCTTATTGAAAAATCACCGGACAGCGCCTTGCCCAAAGCGCGAAAAAGGGTGCCAAATTCAATATGAACACTACCCACAGCAAGCGAAACGAAACAAAGCGCAAAAAAAATTAAAAGCATCAAAGCACTGATTTTCAGCACCCTGGCCTTAGTAACCCTTCGGTAAATATCCTCTTCCTCCCCACCCTATGTGTTGAAATAATTATTATGCCCTAAATTAAATTTAGCCATGTAACAAGATTAAATCAAAAATTGGACAAATACTATTCTATTCTTTGCTTTCCGGAATCTTTTCCTCCGGTGATGGATTATCCTCTCTTTCAGCACCATCATCGTCGGCTACAGTTTCTTCTTCCTGGTCGGAAAGAACTTGCTCACAGTGTGAAACATCTTCACGGGAAGGCATCCGTCCCTGATCAATTTGTGCAAACCACAACGGATGACGATGCCGGGCGTAATCCAGACTTACTTTGCCGGTAAATATGCCGCGCACCATCGGCCAGTTGGGCCGCAGCGCTATCGCCGCCATGTGCGCCAAAAAAGCCAGAAAAAACAACACAAAGAAAATATTGTGAATCCATGTCGCCCATAAAACAACCTCATGTGATATATCCGGCGCGTAAATATTTTTATATGTTTTTACCAGACCGGAAATAATCAGCATCAAAATGATAAAAGCCATGCCCGCGTAAGCCAGGCGCTGCTCCGGCAGATATTTATGCATGGGCGGCTCCTTGCCAAAACCAAACATGCTTTTGATAACGGTAATCGAAGCGGAAAAATCTCCTTTGCGCGGCAACAAACCAAATTCATTGCGAGATCCGTGATAAACTAAATGAAAAACAACCGCGGCGGTAAAAACCAGCGCCGCTGAATAATGCAGGTACAGCGAAGTTATAAAATCCGCTGTCCAGCCCAAACCAGGAATTGTTATAATATAGTAGCGCTTGGCCACGGGCAGTTCGAATATTCCCGTCAAAAACAAAATCAGCCCGGAGACGGCGATGGCCCAGTGTTCGATAAGTTCTACTGCGCTGTGGCGGACGACCAGATTTTTGCCAGCGATGATTTCTTCAGCCATTTTTTCCCTCCTTCTTTTTCACTTGCCCCTTGCGGCTGGAAAACCAGTTCCAGACGCCTGCCGCGCCCGCCACGGCTAACCCCAAAACCGGCGCGGCCAAAACCGCTTTGCCCAGAGTATCCGTATGGGCCATACGGCGCGGAACATCAGTTTTCATATCCGGCTGACCAGGCTTTTTGGTCATCGTTTTATTGATTTCCTCAAATGGCACAGGGGATATATATAAGGTAGAAGTACCGCCATTTTGCGTGTCACCATAAACAAAGCCGTTTATGCGGCGCGCCCGCTCAATTGCGACTTTCTCAATTGCTTTCCTCGATCCGATAAGCAATGCCTCGCGTGGGCAGGCCTCTACACAGCCGGGCAGCTTGCCTTCTTTGAGCCTATCGAAACACAAATCGCATTTATACATTACACCGTTACCCATAAAGCCGGGCAGAACATGCAGATAAATTCCCACGCCGGATTGGCGCTGCGGAATCTCCCAGGGGCAGACATCACGGCATTTTGCGCCGCCGAAGCATTGATTCTGATTAATTACCACGGCGCCGTTTTTGAATTTGTGATTGGCGGAAAATGGACAGATCGTCGCGCAGGCCGGATTATCGCAGTGCATGCAGCGGCGCGGAATATAAATTGCCTTTTTCCTGCCCGCAAAATTAACTTGCGCCTTTTGCACATAAATAAAATTGTAAGGAGTTAAACGATCGAATACTTCCTGTTTTTTTGACCAGTCTTCGATGGTTTTCCGCGGCCAGGGCTCCGGAATTGGATCAATCGGATGAGGAATTTTATTTTTATTGATCTCTTTGCAGATGTTTACGCAGGCGGGAATTTTCCGGTCAACACAGCCGTCACACAGGCTTAAATCAATAATCGTTGATAAACGCTCCCCGGCGGCGGCATCAACGCTTTTGGGTAAGCCAACTCCGGCAACCAACGCGGCACCGGCGGTAATCTGCAAAAAAGACCGGCGGGTCATTTTTGATTTATTTTTTTGGTTCATATTACCCCCTCCGTCTTAGCTGTTAAATTATTCATTATCAGAAAACATATGATAAGTCACGATAATTTTTAATATTTGCCGATCGCGGCAAGATAGACGGTGAATTCTTCTTCTCCGTCCACACCGAGAAGCTCATCACAGGCTTCCTGATTGTAGGCGGCCACGGCGCAGCATCCCGCGTCGATACTCTGGCAGGCCAAATATAAATTCTGGCCAACATGACCCGCATCGATAGCAATAACTTTGTGCGCGGCTAAATCATAGCGCCATTCCATACGCGCGGGAATTGCCGTCCAGAAAAATGTTACGGCGGACGTGGCGATAAAACTTTGGCCGAAGCAGGCGTCCGCAGCCTTGCGCCCGATTTGTTCGTCGAGTTTCAATTGCGCCAGCTTTTCTTCAAAAGGCAGATAACGGTAAAGTCCGGCGGGAAGATTTTTTACGCGATTGACAATTAGGTATGTTTCAAAAGAG